>CAUADW010000081.1 GCA_958427895.1 uncultured Collinsella sp. | reverse complement strand
TGCAAAAAATCCAACGCTTTGGCGGGGCAATGTTCGCGCCCGCCATGCTGTTTTCCATATCGGGCCTTATGGTCGGCGTCTCCGCCCTCGCAACGTCTGCGGATATCGTCGGCGACCTCGCCGTATACGGAACCCCTTGGTACGTTTTTTGGACTATCATTCAGCGCGGCTCGTGGACGGTCTTTAAACGACTTCCGCTCCTTTTTGCCGTAGCGCTGCCCATCGGCCTTGCCCAAAAGCAACCGGCAAGTTGTTGCCTCGAGGCGCTCGTGGCTTATTTTGCCTATTGCTTCTTTTTGAGCGAGATCATCAAGCTAAGCGGGGACAACCTTGGACTTAAGTACCCGTCGTCTTTGACCCCCGCTAGCGGCATTACCATCATCGACGGCATCAAGACGCTCGACACCGGCATTATCGGCCCGCTAGCGGTATCGGCAACCGTCGTCGCCATCCATGACCGCTTCTACGATGTCAAGGTTCCCGATTGGCTCGGCACCTTCTCGGGCTCCTCGCTGGTCTATCTCATCAGCTTTTTTGCCGTGTTTGTCCTTGCCGCTATCTCGGCCGCCATCGTGCCCTCCGTATACGCTGTGACCGAAACACTGCGCCACGCACTTGCGGGCGTCGGCCCCTTTGGCGTGGGCATCTTTGTGCTTTTGGAGCGAGCGCTCGAGCCCATGGGGCTGCACCACCTGCTCTACATGCCGATCTACTACGACAACCTGGTCATTAACGACGGCATCTACGCCACGTGGAGCAGTTTGCTCCCCATCCTCTCCCATAGCACGCGCCCCCTTAATGAACTTGCGCCGTGGGCCGGTTTTACCGCCACCGGCTGGGTCAAGCTCTTTGGCCTTCCTGCCATCGCAGCTGCGTTCTACTCCACCGCAAAACCCGAGCGCCGCGCCGGCCTCAGGGTCATCCTTGCTCCCGCCATCATCGCCTCGGTGGTTTGCGGCGTTACCGAGCCACTCGAGTTTCTCTTTATGTTCACCCACCCCGGGCTCTTTTTGCTCTACGCCGTCTTATCGTCTTGCCTTGCCACAACCATGAATCTCTTTGGCATCGTCGGCATCTTCTCGGGCGGCCTCATGGAGATGGCAGCCTTCAACTTTATTCCGCTCATGCGCACGCATGCCGGTGCCTATCTTTTGGCGCTCGGTATCGGCCTTGCCTTTAGCCTCATCTTTTTTGTTAGTTTTCGAGCACTCATCTTGGTCTATGACCTTAAGACACCGGGCCGCGAGGATCATGTTGCCAATCGCGCGGCAATCGATTGTTTAACGGGAAGCGACTTTGCCAAAGAGCAATCCCCCAATGACGAGGTCGATAGTCGATCCGATCAAGATCACGTCCTCGCTGAGCGGGTAATTCAGCTTTTAGGTGGCGTTGGCAATATCGTGGGCGCGACCAACTGCGCCACGCGTCTGCGCGTCGAGGTCGCAGACCCTTCCATCGTTGCAGATAACGCGTCGTTTGTCGCGGTGGGCGCCAAGGGCCTCATCATTACGGGCAAGACCGCCCAGGTGGTCATCGGCATCTCCGTTCCCCGCGTTAAAGAGCATTTTGACCAGATCATGGGCCTCGAGCCGGAATTTGTGCCCACCACCTCGGCCTCCCCTGCCGCCAGCGCAGCCCATAAGCGCGGCGATATTTGCTTCTTCGATATCGACGGAACGCTCGCCTGGCAAGACCCCAGGCTCGCCCAAGACCTTCCCGAAGACGAGCGGGACCTCTCCCCCTATCCCAACGAGGCGGTTTCGCAGGCAATCCGCGAGTTTGTCGCCAACGGCAACATGGCCTTTATCTGCACGGGGCGCACCCTCAGCTGCATCCACCCCAAACTTCTTGAGCTGCCCTGGACCGGCATCGTCTGTCTTGCGGGCGGTTACGCCGAGATCAACGGACACGCAATTCGCGATCTGTCGATGACGCCCAGCATGCTGCAGCATCTTGCCCCCTATCTTGAGCAATCGGGCGAGGTCATCCGCTTTGAGGGCCTCAACGGCGTCGTGCGCATGAGTGCCGATGCCCCCGATGCCCCCGGATACGCGCGCACCCTGGGCGACGCAGTCACGCAGCTGCAACATTACAGTGTCTACAAGATCTTGATGTCTACATCGCTCGCCAACCACATCGCTCAAGATAAGGCACTTGAGCCGCTGCTGTGCTTTAACGAGCTCGAACTCGAGGTAACCGAAATCTCGCCCCGCGAATGCACGAAGCGCGGGGGCATCCAGTCTGTACTCGACGCCCTCGACCCCCACCACGGAACCGTATACGGCATTGGCGACGCCAGCAATGACGTCTCGCTGATGAACGCCGTCGATGTCGGTATCGCCATGGGCAATGCGCCGGACTATCTCAAGGATAAGGCCGATTACGTGACCGACACCGTCGATCACGACGGTGTCGTTGCGGCGCTCGAGCATTTTAGGCTGATTTAGGCACACTCCATCAAACGCACGCCTGTTGTCCTAAATCGCCAAAACTGCCGCGCCAAACGCCCTGATGTGGCAATATGTTGTCTGCATATTGCATCAATGCAACCTCAGAAAGAATGCGAGAACCCGTGTCCAGTCCGTTTACCAGCTTTTTAGCCCAGCACTTTGACCAGATTAACGACTATCTGGCCACGTTCTTTGACGGACAGGCAACTTCCGCCGATATCGAGCGTTACCTGTATACCCCGCTCTCGGCATTTACGGCCAATGCCGGCAAGCGCCACCGCCCGCTCATCTGCATGCTCGCCGCCACCGCGGTAGGCGGCAGCTTTGAGAGCGCCCGCAGCGCCGCGGCAGCCATCGAGCACTTTCAGTCGGGCGCGCTGATCCACGACGACATCGCCGACAACGGCCAACTGCGCCGCGGCAAGCCCTGCATGCACCTTACCGAGGGCACGGGACTCGCCATCAACTGCGGCGATTTAGCGCTCACCATGGTCACCAAGACGGTTCTCGACGACCCCACGCTCGAGGCAGACGTGAAACTCCGCGTGCTCCACGAGCTCACCGAGATGATCGTCCGCACCATTGAGGGCCAGGCACTCGACTTGGGCTGGGTCCGCGACGGGCGCTTTGACATCTCGGTCGACGATTATCTGGACATGGCGACGCACAAGACCGCGTACTACAGCGGAGCCACGCCACTTGCCGCCGGAGCCATTATCGGCGGCGGCAGCGAGGAGCAGATTGAGGCGCTGCGCGCCTTTGGCCTGCACACGGGCCTTGCCTTCCAGATTCAGGACGATCTGCTCAACTTGATCGGCACCAAGGAGGCCGCCAACAAGGACTTCCGCACCGACATCACCGAGGGCAAGCGCACGCTTGTCGCCGTACACGCCCTCTCTGATGAGCGCCACCACGGCGAGGTCGAGGCGATTCTTTCCTCAGGCACCGATAATCCCGCGCAGCTCGCACGCGCCGTGGAGATCTTCCAGGAGACCGGCTCCATCGACTACGCCCACACTTACGCGCTCGACCTGACCGCTAAGGCCAAAGCGGCCATCGAGAACGTTGAGCTTGATCCGCACGCACGCGAGCTGTTCCTCTCCATGGCAGATTTCTTTGTGGAGCGCCTTAACTAACGGGGGTTATAAAACCTGTCAGCAGCGTATTTAGGCACAACTTGCTACACTGTTGAGTGCATGTTTATGCATCCCTTTGCGTTGTCTATCCGACAGACGCTCAAATAGTACGAATGGTACGCCGAAAGGGGTTCGTTCATGGAACCTATTACAACGGGCATGCAAGGAGCAGCCGTCGAGGACGTGCAGTCTCGTCTCCTGCAGCTCGGCTACACGATTGATGCCGCCGAAGTCACCGACAAGTACTTTGGAGCCACCACTGAGCAGGCCGTCAGCACCTTCAGGCTCGACAGCGGCCTTGCTGCCGGTCATGCCGTCGATATCCCCTGCTGGAGCGCCCTTGTAGACGCTTCGTATAAGCTGGGCGACCGCACCCTCTATCTGCGCATGCCCAATTTCCATGGCGCCGATGTGCAGGCCCTGCAGCGCGCTCTCAACGTTTTGGGCTTTGCCTGTGGCGAAGACGACGGCTACTTTGGTCCGCATACCGAGGCCGCCCTGCAGCAGTTCCAGGAAAATGTCGGCCTGTTTGCCGACGGCATGGCCTTCCAGGACACCTACGCCTACATCAACCGCCTGCACCATGTGTGGGAGGGCAAGCCCTCGGTCACCGAAGCCGAGTCCCGTATCGGTTTTGCTCGCGCCGCCAACGTGCTCGAGCGCTTCCAGATTGCCGTTATCGGCGAGGACCCCATCGCACGCAGCGTTGCGTCGCGCATGTGGAATATCGCCACGGCAACGACCGACAACAGCGGCATGATGCTCTGCGACTCCGAGGTCCCAACCGACGTTGACCTAGTGCTCGAGATCGCAAGCGATGAGCTGCCCGCAGATGCAGCGCCGCGCGCCACGATCGCCCTCGCCGAGTGCCACAACCTGGCCCAGCGCATCCGCACTGCCAATGTCGCCGCGCAGCAGAAGCCGGCACGCATTCGCATTGAGCTCACGGGCATGACGCGCTACAACGGCACCTTCACGGCCAGCGACGCGCAGACACTCGCCGTACGCCTGCTCGACGGCGTTTGCGATGCCCTCGCAGATTAGGTAAACTAAACGAGTTGCTTTTGGGCAACACCATACATTGGGACGTAGTTCAACGGTAGAACTCCGGTTTTTGGTGCCGGCTGTTGGGGGTTCGAATCCCTCCGTCCCAGCCAAAGAAACAAGCCTCTCGAACGCATAGCCGATCGGGAGGCTTTTCTTGTGGGCAAGCGGAGGGATTCGAACCCGCAAGGGTGCGGAGCTGAGGAAACGCGAAGCGTTTTCCAGCGCAGCACGCAAGGAGCGAAGCGACGCAGCGGGGCGCGGCCGCCGACCAGGCGGACGCGGAATCCCTCCGTCCCATATCAGCCGCGGGCTCCCCGCATCTCGACTTTCCAGCCAAGCCGACACTTAGGGACGTTCCTAAAGCGCCGGCCATAACTTCTCGTGCAGGACGAGAAGTTGCAAAAGGCAGATTTTCAGGCATGTCCCAAAATCTACCTTCAAAAGACAGGCGCCCCAAGCCCAAAAGGACCAAGAGCGCCTAGCATTTAGAGATTTCAGCCCAGTTCCGAAAAGCGAGCCGCATGCAACAACCAAGCCACCGCCGGCCCCGGGAGAGCGGGGACACCGGCTTAGGTTTATCGCGAGTTCCGCACGAACAGGAGGCCACGTGACCTCGATGTTTTGGACGTGACAGCGAGAGGGGTCCTGGTATGGCAAGGTGACGTGAAACAAGGCGGCGCTGACCTTCTGGTCGCGCCGCCGAAGTTGAACGTCAGATTGCCGTGCCAGGGCCCCTCGCAGCGTCAAGAAGACCGCCGTTCGGTAGAACGGCGGAACTAATTGTTCAGCATGCGGTCGAAGCTTCCCGAGTCGCCATCCCGATAGTCGGCGGTCATCAGAATCTCCTGCGGAATACGTCCGCCCTCGCGCAGCACATTGCGGAACTGCACGCGCGTGACCATGGGCAGGTCTTTGATCGTCGCCGCCAGGTTCTGCGGCACGCCCTGGTTGGCAGCCGCGGGCTCGCACTCGCCGCCGGCCTTCACGCGACGCTTGTGCTCGGCGAGCATGGCGCGATACATACCGGCATGCAGGCGAATCTCAACCACATTGGCGTTACGGGTCTGCTCGACAATGCGCGCACCCTCTCGGTCGATGTCGCCCACGTAGTAGACATAGTTAAAGCGATAGCCGATCTCGGCCAGATAATCATCCAGTGCGTGTGAAACGCTCGCCTTGCAGCCGCCGCCAAAGATCACGCCACCCACCTTGGTGCCAAAAAGCTTGGCGTGCTTGCGGCCGCGCAGGAGCTTGACGATCTCGTCATAGGTGTCCAGGTTCTCGACCATAATGAACGGCTTGTCGGCGCCCAGCGTAAAGAAGCCCGTAAAGTGCACAGGACGGTTGGGAGCAACCTTGATTGCCTGCATGCTAATGCCCTTTTCGGTCATACGCCGAATCAGACGCTCGCCATGCTTGCCGTCAAAGGCCTTCTCATCGTTAAAAATCTGGTAGGCGCGCTGGCGACGCGAGGCGACCGGCGTGTCGGCGCCGCGATTCTGCTCTATCCAAGCCTGGATGATCGCAATCTCCTCGGCAATCTTGCGGTTGGACATCTCGTTGTGCTGAGTGCGCTGCTGAGCCTTTTTGCCGTCCTTGCCCTCGACCTTAACGATTTGAGTCTGCTGCTCCTTAATCTTGGAGAGCGCCGTAGGCGTGGGAACGACCTTGAGCAGTTGCCTGCCCAGGACACGGGCCAGAGCAAACGCCGAAACCTCGCCATGAGCGGGCGGCTCAGGCTGCTGGGCGGCCGCATCGTTTGCAGTCGGTTTGGACTGCGCCTGGGATTTGCGCTTGGAATCCGCCTGAGCTTTGCGCTCTTGCTTTGGCGCGGACGGACCCTTTTGCGAGCGCTCGGGCTTGTCCCCCTTCGCCGGCTGGCGCTTGGGCTGCTCCACCAGGGCCTCGGCCTTCGCATCCTTGCTTTGCGTCGCTGCCTTCTCGGCCGCGGCCTCGGCATTTGAGCCACGACCGCCGCGGTGACGACGGCGGCGGGGCTTGCTTGAGGCGCTCTCCCCTGTCTGCTTATCAGCGGACTGTTGAGCTTTGACCTCGGTGTCAGCCGCAGACTGCGACTCGGAAGGTTGCTGCTCGCAAGCCACCGGCTCAACGGTTTTCTCAGTTTGTTCGGCCTTATCGGCCTGAGCGGTCGAAGCCGGCTCGCCCTTCTCCTGACGCTTTATGGGATACGCGCGCCCCGCAAAACCGCGGCCGGGACGACACGAGCCCGAAACCCTCTTGGCAGACTCCTCAGCATCGCCTGCAACCTCGGAAGGCTCTTCAGCCTCATGCGCGACATCCTGCTGCACAGCCTTAAAGTGAGCACCGCGACGACGCTTGGGCTCTTGGGCCTCCACGGGCTTTTGC
>CAUADW010000080.1 GCA_958427895.1 uncultured Collinsella sp. | reverse complement strand
CTAAGGCCAAGAAGGCTGCTCCGGCCCCCAAGAAGGCCGCTGCTCCCAAGAAGGTCGAGACTGCCGAGGAGGCTCCTGCTGAGGAGACCGCTGAGTAGACAATCCGTCTGCATAGGCTATATTCGAGGGGTACGTTCGCGTACCCCTCTTTTTTTGTCGAAATGCCATTGCCTGTTTGTTGGGAGCGCCCATGACCGCGCCGTCTGATTTCAATTCGATTCCCGAGCTCGACGCCACGCTCGTTTTCCGCGTGGCCTACGATGGCTCGTCCTATAGCGGCTTTGCCGAGCAGCCTGGCCAGACGACGGTTGCGGGCGAGCTGCGCCGCGCTATCGAGACGCTCCTGCGCCGTCCGATCGACCTGACGTGCGCAGGGCGCACCGATGCCGGCGTACATGCAGTGGCTCAGTACATCAGCGTGCCCGTAACGGACGCTGAGCTCGCCTTGACGCGCCGTAGGTGGCTGCGGGCTATGGATGCCCTGCTGCCCAAAGATATCGCCATAAACGAGGTCTACAGGGCCCGTAAAGGCTTTTCTGCACGTTTTGACGCGCGTTCCCGTACGTATACGTACCGTATTGCCGATCGAGATGCGCGCCCCGTACTGTCCCGCGGTGCCGTGTGGTGGCATCGCTATCCCTTGGATGTTGATGCTATGTCTGCTGCCTGCCCCGCGCTGCTGGGCGAGCAGGACTTTAAAAGCTTTTGCAAGGTTGCCTCGGCCGTTGGCAAGCCCACGCATCGCTGCGTGATGCGTGCCGAGTTTGGCCATGAGGTTGCGTTTGGCGAGGACATTCTGACGTTTACCATCGAGGGCAATGCGTTTCTGCATTCGATGGTCCGCACGATCGTGGGCACGCTTGTCGAGATTGGCATGCATCGCCGTGAACCCGAGTGGATGCGCGAGGTCATCGATGCTTGCGACCGTACCGCTGCGGGCCCCACGGCTCCTGCCTGCGGCCTTACGTTTATGGGCGTGGATTACGATCCCGCCGAGCTTGTCGTGCTCGACTAGGGGAGGGCTCGACGCGTCGTGCGTCGGCACCTGTCATCTGTGGGCTGCGCGTGTGCAACATCTGTTCTTGGCGTGCAATACAACCGGTGTCTCATTGCTTTTATTGCCGGGGTGTACCATGAACCACGGTTTGATTCATTGCTGTCGAGAGGACGGATAACTTGGTTCGACGTGGCTCGCATCCGCGACTTTCGGTGATCCTTGTGGTAGAAGGTTCGCCCAGCTATGCGATGCGTGCGCTCGAGAGTATCCAGAACCAAGACCTCTACGATTTGCAGATTGTCGTTGTCTGCCGCGATGCTGCGCCCGGTGTGCGCCATTCGCTTCAAGTTGCTGCCGACAGGGACATCCATATTGATTTGATTGACGTCGAGGACTCGAAGCGCGGTGCTTGTCTTCGTGCCGGTTTTGCTGCCTCGCGTGGCTCTCAAATCATCGCTATGAACGCCGATGAGTGGTTAGCTCCGCAGTCCCTTTCCAAGATGGTCGATATCGCGTGCGATACTGCGGCAGACATAGTGTTCCCCACGGTGTCGCTCGACCGCTATGATGCACATCGAGAGCGCCATTCGCGCGTCTTGGATGCTGCTCATATTTCCATTGATAGCAAATCTTCGATGGTGACCGGGCTGTCCCAGTTGATTTTAGGCGGCCTAGTCGTTCAGACCTCTGGCGTGATGTATAGCCGTCCGCTGTTTGAGGCATGCCTTTTGTACGACAAGGCGTTTCGCACAGTTGGGTTTATGGCGTGCTCGCTCTCGCGGGCGCAGAGCGTCTCCGGATGCGGCGACGCTTGTTTCCACGCGGCGGCACCTAAGCTTACAGATGCCTTTGATCCCACCATGTATGCCAAGGTATCCGATGACACCCGGGCGCTCGACGAGCTTACGGACTCACTCTCGGAAGCAGATAGCGGTGGTCGGCTCAAGCTGGCAACCCAAAAGTTCTACTTTGCCGGACTGGTCGCCTGCATCGAGAATTTGTGTCTGAGCCCGCATGGGGTGTCGTCAATCGAGCGTTCCGCCCGTATGCGTGATATGCTCGAGGCGCCTCGAACCCGTCAGATGGTCGCCGCGCTCAAGGATAACCATCGGGGGCTCGGTCTGTTGTTTGGGCCGATCGCCAGCGCCAAGCCCGCGCACTGCGTGATGTGTACGCATCTGGCAGCTTTTCTTAACCGGACGGGCACAAAAACCGCCTAAACGGCTCATTTCGAAACAAATTTGCATAGAATTGTTTCGAAATGCGTTCTTATACACAAAAGCCTTCAAATAGCGTTAAACTATTCAATCACTGATTGATTGTCTCCGCCATCTTTTGGAGAGAGGGTTTGTATGGCTAAAAAACGCAATGGGCGCCAGGATGCCATTAGAGATATTGTGCGCAATAAGGACGTCCGCACGCAGCGCGTGCTGGTCGATGAGCTCCGCGCTATGGGCTTTGATTGCACGCAGGCGACTGTCTCTCGCGATATTGCCGATATGGGGCTGCGTAAGCTCCCTGAGGGCATCTATGTTCTGGCAGAGGACCTGCACCTGCAGCGTATGGTTTCCGAGCTCGTAACGGGCGTTCTGCGCACCGATAATCTGGTTATGATTAAGGCTCAGCCTGGCACGGCTTCCGGCATCGCCGCCGCCGTTGATGCGGCAGAGCTGCCCGATGTGCTTGGCTCGCTTGCCGGCAACGATACGATTTTGGTTATTGCCCAGACGGCCGAGGACGGCGAGCGTCTCGAGGCGCTGATCAATAAGCTGAGCAATTCTCGCAAGTAGGCGTGCGGGTCGTGCGCTCGGCACCGTGCGCGCTGACATAGTGGCTTGTAAGGGGTATCGACGTTGGTCGGTGCCCCCTTTTTTGTCTGCCGGTATAAAGACCGCCCATCAGGTCGCTTTAAACTAAAAAGGCCCCCGAGCAGTTTAATAAGCTGCTCGGGGGCCTTGTTGCTTATGGCCGGATGATTTCTAGCCGACCGTATCGTCAGGCGTGGGCGAGGGGTCGGGAGTGGGTGTAGGCGTAGGCGTAGGCGTAGGCGTGCCGCCATCGCCGCCGGTCGAACCACCAGTGGAGCCGCCCGTCGAGCCACCGGTCGTTCCGGTGCCGCCGGTGGTGTCGCCGCCCGTGGTCTCGGTGGTCGTGGTCGTCGTGGTGGTCGTTGTGGTGGTTTCCTCTTCGTCCTCGTTCTCGTCCTTGTCGTCGTTCTCCGTCTTCTTGGTGTTGTTGGTGCCGTAGAACTTCCAGACGCTGTTGTTCTTGTAGGTGGGCGCCGTTCCGGTCGCAAACTCCTCGCGCTCGGTACCGGTCAGAACGGTGTTCATAAACCGCTTAAAGACAGGCAGGTTGGTGCTGTCGCCCAGCAGGTCCGTGCCGTATTTTTGGATGGGGATCTCACCTGCGGAATAGCCGGTCCACAGGGCGCACGCCAGCTGCGGGGTATAGCCGCAGAACCACAGGTTGGTGGTGTTGTCGGTGGTGCCCGTTTTGCCGGCATAGGGCTGGTTGACGCTCAGGGCGCCAGCAGCACCTGTACCGCTGCCCTGCATGACGCCGGACAGAACATCGGTGACCGCGGCGGCCTCGCCCTCGGTAAGCACCTGTGAGGGATTGTCCGTGTGCTGGTACAGCACCGAACCGGTACGAGAGTCAATCTCGGTGATGGCGATCGGCTGACGATAGTAGCCGCCGTTGGCAAACGTCGCGTAGGCGGCGGCCATCTCGAGCGGCGAGATCGAGCCGGTGCCGAGGGTCATGACGGGAACGTCCTCGATGTTGTCCTTGGCGGGATCGATGCCGAGCTTTTTGACGAGCGAGATGATCTTGCTGTTGCCGACGGCTTCCGCTACCTGGATGTAGCCGGTGTTGGAGGAGTATGCCGTTGCCTGCTTAAGCGTGATGTTGCCATAGCTATGGTTGGCGTAGTTTTGGACCTCGGTCGTGGTGCCCTTGGCCTTGAGCGGCGAGTTGCAGTTGAGGGTGACGTTGGGGTTCATGCCGTTTTGGATGGCAGTTGCCAGCGTAAAGGCCTTAAAGGTGGAGCCGACGGGACGCTTGGCCGTGGCATGGTTTACGTGGTTCTCGTCGGCGTTGTAGTCGTAGCCGCCCACCATGCACTTGATGTAGCCGGTCTTGGGGTCGACGACGACCATGCCCATGTCCAGGCCGTCGAGTGAGAGCGTGTCGAGCTGCTCGCGGACGGCATTCTCCGCTACCTGCTGCATCGTGGGGTCGATGGTGGTCTTGACGGTCAGACCGCCCTTAAAGAGCACGTCGGTCGAGAACTCCTGCTCCAGCAGCTGCTTGACATAGGCGACAAAGTAGGGCTGCGAGTATACGTCGACGCCACTGCCCGAAATCTCGGTCACGTTGAGGGTGATGGGCTCGGCCTGTGCGGCATCGTGCTCCTCCTGGGTGATGTGGCCCAGGCGCAACATGTTGTCAAGGACCTTGTTGCGACGGGACAGCGCCAGGTCGGGGTTGACCGTGGGGTCGTACTGCGAGGGTGAGTTGGGAAGGCCGATCAACAGTGCGGCCTCGCTGAGGGTGAGGTCGGCGGCGCTCTTGGACAGATAGGTCTCGGCTGCGGCCTCGATACCGTAGGCGCCGTGGCCGTAATAGATGGTGTTGAGGTACATCATGAGGATCTCGTCTTTGGAGTACATATCCTCCATCTTGACGGCGATGTAGGCCTCACGCACCTTACGCTCGATGGTCGAGTCGAACTGCTCCTCCTGCAGGATGGTGTTGCGCACCAGCTGCTGGGTGATAGTCGAGGCGCCTTCGTGTCCGCCGCCGAGGGTTGCCACCGCAGCACGCGCGATACCCCACAGGTCGATACCGCCGTGCTCGTAGAAGCGCTCGTCCTCGACGTCAACGGTGCCCTGCAGCACGTAGGGGGAGACCTCGTCCTTGGTGATGGACTTGCGGTTTTGCGTGTAGAAGCTCGCGATCTTGTTGCCGTTGCAGTCGACGATCTCGGTGGGCTCGCTCACCAGATACGCGTTGGCGTCGGTGTAGTCGGGCAGATCGGACAGCCAGCGGTTGACGTTGCCGACCATGCCGATGCCAAATGCCACGCCCGCAATCAGCAGAAAGCCCAAAAACGAGAGCAGGATTATGGGCAGAGCATGCGTCTTTGAACGGCTGCGTCCCTGTCGTTGGCGAGGACCCATATATTGACCTCCAGGTATGTCGTGCCGGACGGCGGATGTGCCGTCGGGGCAGGATGGACATAAGTTATTACACGATAAACCAAACGGGGCGCGCGAGGCCTCGTGTATGCTGGAAGACGGCATTTTTCAGAGTGAATGCATACCTTGGTAAGGAGTTTGTCGATGGCGATTCGGGCGATGGGGCCGAGCGGACAATACGAGACTGGATTGAATGCTGCCGGTGCGGCGCTGCCCGAGCTGCTGGCGCCGGCGGGCGGACTCGACCAGATGCTTACGGCCATCGCCGCGGGTGCCGATGCCATCTATGCGGGGTTGGGCGGCTTTAACGCCCGTGTGAGCGCCCATGGCTTTACGGATGACGAGTTTGCGCGCGGCTGCGCCGTGGCGCATGCCCATGGCGTGCGCGTGTACGTGACGCTCAACGTGTTCGTGTTTGACGATGAGCTGTCCGATGCGGTGGCGTTGGGAGCTCATGCACTGGAGCTGGGCGCCGATGCTCTGATTGTGGCCGATGCCGGGTTGGCCTGCGCGCTGAGCGCGGCGATTCCCGGGGTCGAGATTCACCTGTCTACGCAGGCAGGCGTTCATAGCGAAGGCGCCGTGCGGCTTGCCGCCGATGAGCTGGGGGTCGAGCGTGTGACGACGGCGCGCGAGCTGACGGTCGACGAGATTGCGGCGCTATGTGCCACGGGCGTGCCCATCGAGGTATTCTGCCACGGTGCGATTTGCATCGGCTATTCGGGGGCGTGCGAGTTCTCGGCCCTGCGGCGTGGGCGCTCGGCGATGCGCGGCGACTGCACGCAGCCGTGCCGTCTGGCGTACGACCTGGTGGACGAGGCGGGGCAGAGCGTTGTCGCCGTCGAGGGGGATCGCCTGCTGTGCCCGCGCGACTATCTGGGTATTGCGCATCTGCCCGAGCTTATAGATGCCGGCGTGGCGTCGCTCAAGATTGAGGGGCGCATGAAGAACCCCGATTACGTATTCAACGTGGTGCGGGTGTGGCGCCGGGCACTCGATATGCTGCGCGACGGCGCGTGGGACCCCGATGCCGTGGAAGAGCTTGAACGCGAGCTGGGGAGGTCGTTTAACCGTGGGTTTACCGATGCGTACCTGCGAGGGCGTTCGGGTGCCGAGCTGATGAGCTTTGAGCGCGCAATTAACCAGGGCGTGCGCGTGGGGCGTTTGGTCGCTGTGGGCCACGAAGAGGTGACCGTTGAGCTCGACGCCGCCGTGGCGGCGGGTGACACGCTCGAGATCCGGTTTTATCCGGGTGTCGACGCGCGTCCCGATGTGCCCAAGCGCTGGCCGCAGGTGCCCTGCCCGGTGGATGCCGCAGCGGGGAAGCGCGTCGTCGTGCATTGCAAGCGTAAGGTGGACACGGGCTGCGAGGTATACCTGATTCGCAGCGCCGGCGTGTTGGATCAGACGGCGGCGGTGTTGGAGCGCATGCGGGCCGAGGCGGATGCGATTGCGCCCGTTGCACGTGCCGTCGAGGTACTGCCCTTTGAGGGCGTTGCGGTGGATGGCGGTGCGTCGACGGAGTTGGTGGAGTGCGCGGTTCCCGCTCGCATGGTTTTTGCTTGGCAGCTGATGGATGCCGACCCGCGCGGAGAGCTCGATTTGTCCGACGCCGTTGTGGTGCTTGACGAGGTGTGCCGCACGGGTGACGCTGACCGGACCCGCTCACTGATGCAGCGTGCCGGGCGCGTCGTCTGCCGCAACCTAGGACAGGTGGTGATCGCTCGCGAGCTGGGCGTGACGTTTGACGTGGCGGCGCCGGTGTTCTGCGCGAATCGGGCCACGCTTACCTGGCTGCGCGGACTCGGTGCGGGGCGGGTGTACTTGCCGGCCGAGTTGCTCGGCAATGATGCGGAGCGTATTGCCGAACTGGCTGCTGAACCCGGCGTCTTGGGTCCGGTCGACGCCGACCGTCCCGAGCTTATGGTGTGCGAGCACTGCCTGCTGACCGCCGAGGGCGTCTGCGCCACCGATGCGA
>CAUADW010000079.1 GCA_958427895.1 uncultured Collinsella sp. | reverse complement strand
GACGCCCATCAGGAACACGGCGTCGTAGCCCTCGTCGGCGACCTTGTCGGCGAGCTCGATCATCTTCTTGCCGGTCTCATAGACGTTCTTGCCGTCCTCGACGTAGCCCTCCTGGCTAAAGTGCATGATCTCGATCTTCTCGGTTTCCTTCATGGCTTTTCCTTTCTGTCCTGCACGCGAATCTATACATCGCGTTTCTTTTCGATACCAATTATCGACATACATCAAACGTGTTTTTAATACCACTTTGTAATTTGCGCCGATCCTCGGTGAACGGTCGATATTCTCGGGTGAGTGGTATTAAATTAAAATTAGATGTATATCTAGCATTTCTGCCGCCTCCCCTGTGCGACAAAGAACAGCGTTCCTACCAGCGCAATGATTGTCGAGGCTCCAAACAGCACCGCTTGAACGCCCAGGGCCTCTGCCAAAAACGGGGCGGCCAGCAGCGGCAGCACACCGGCACTCATCAGGCCAAAGCGTACAAAGCCGGTAATGCGTCCCAGGTATTTGATGTCCGCGCGCTCCTGAATCAAGATCATCTGCAGCGGCTCCAGGAACCCCCAGGCCAGACCGTTAATCGCCTGACCGATAATCGCGACCCCCAGCATATCGGTGCCCACGTACACCATGGACCCAATGCCCACGGCCATGAGCGCGCCGAGCAGCAATCGCAGGTTGACATGGCGAGCAGAAAGCTTGGTCAGGATGAACGCACCCACCGAGGAAGTGAGGCCCACGACCGAGGACAACCAGCCCAGCCAGACGATATCCACGTTGAGCACATCGCGGTAGAACAACGACTCAAGCGAATCGAACGCGCCAAACGCAAAGAAACCCAAAAAGCCCGAGATAAAGATGAGGCGCAAGTCGTGGTCGCGAAACGTAAGTCGCGCGCCCTCGGCCATACCGCCCAGAATACCGCCCTTCGGCTTCTCCCCTTTTGCGGGAGCAACACACTCGTGACAGCCCAAGGAGAGCACGGCCGCCACACCCATCATGCCCGCCATGAGCAGATAGACCGATTGCGTGGCAAAACAGCTCACGATGGCACCACCGAGCAGCGGGCCAGCGGTATAGGCGATATTGCTGTAGAACACCATAAGACCGTTCACGCGGGTACGGCCCTCGGTGGTCGACTCCAGGTATCCCGGAAACGCATGCGTGCAGGTGTTGATAAAGCCGCCCGCAAGTCCCAAGACGCACGCGGCAAACACAAGCCCGGGGACAGACAACGGCGCCAGCCCCACGCCAAGCGATAGCACTGCCGTAATCACGCACGTCACAAACGACGTCCGGCGCGGTCCGAAGCGATCGATGACCGAGCCCGACACCATATTGCCCGCCGACGTCATAAGATTGCGCACGAGCGTAATGGCGGCAACCAAAAAGGCCGTGCCGGCCAGATCATACGTGGCCGCACCGATAAGCCCCAAAAAGTAGACCGCGTTGTTGGCGCACCACTGCAGGGACTCAATAAGAATCAGCCTGACCTCTGCCGGCGTCAGGCGCATTGCTTCGCGATCTTTCGCGAACATACGAACTCCTTCTATATAAAAAGGGATGGAGGGCATAGGCCTGCTCCATCCCCTTTCCAGGTTGCAACGAAAATCTATGCAGCCGGGCCCTTACGCCAGCACGCCGAAGAACGCGCCGATGATGCCCACGACCATGGTGGCCACGATCAGTACCATGGGGTTGATCTTCTTGGACAGCAGCCAGTAGTACAGCCAGAAGGCGATCATGCCGAGCATGCCGGGCATGATGCCGTCCAGGATGTCCTGGAGGGTCTGGGCGTCCTCGCCCGAGCCGATGGCCACCGGGATGCTGGCCCAGAACATGTCCTTGCACATGGCGCCCACGACCATGACGCCCACGATGCCCACGCAGGTCATGATCTTCTGCATGAGGCCGGTCCTCTGGGCCTCGTCCAGGAAGCCCACGCCCAGCTCGTAGCCCTTGACGGCGCCCCAGATGCGCAGCGCGAAGCCGGGGACGTTGTAGATGAGCAGGAAGGCGATGGGGCCGAAGGGGTTGCCGGCCTGGCACAGGCTGATGCCCACCGCGGCGGCGACCACGCGCAGCGTCGACAGGAAGATGGAGTCGCCGATGCCGGACAGCGGGCCCATGAGGGCGGCCTTGACGTCGTTGACGCTCTCGGGCTCGATCTCGCCGCGGGCGACCTTCTCCTCCATGGCCATCGCGATGCCGCCGACGAACGGGGCGAACTGGACGGTGATGTTGAAGAACGCGCAGTGGCGGTGCAGGGCCTCGGCGTAGTCGTCGGGGCGGCCGGCGTAGATCTTCTTGAGCATGTTGGCGACCATCAGGCAGAAGGCGATGTTCATCTGCTTGTAGTAGGTCCAGGAGAACTCCATGCCCAGGGCGCCGACGTTGACGGCGCTCTTGATGAGGTCGGAGCGCGTGATCTTGTTCTCGGGACTAGAAGTCATCGTCCTCATCCCCTTCCGCGGAGAGCTGGGGCTGGGCTCCGCCCAGGCCGAGCAGGTCGAACTTGTCGATGCCGATGATGATGGCGATCAGGGCGACGCCCAGGACGGGCACGTTGGCGTAGGAGCACAGCAGGAAGCCCAGGAAGTAGAAGGGCACGAGCTGCTTGGTGAGCACCAGGCGGCCGAGCATGGCGAAGCCCATGGCAGGCAGGATGTTGGCGGCAACGCCGCAACCATCAATGATGAAGGACGGGACGAAGTCGAGCAGGCCCTGGATGGCATCGGAGCCCAGATAGAAGGCGCCGCCGCACAGCAGGAAATACTCAAGGCAGCCCCAAAGACCCATGCCCCAATGAACGGCGTAAATGCCTTTAAGGTTTCCCTTGAGGGCGAACCTGTCTGCCATATCGACAAACACGGTGAACAAGGCACTAGTAATGTTGCCGATCGTCAGCGAAAGGACAGCGATGGGCATGGCGAGCGCGATGGCCGTCTCGGTACCCTGACCGAGCTGAATGGCAAACGCGCAGGCGAGCACGCCGCCGATGGTTTCGTTAGGCGGCACGTAGGCGCCGATGGAAACCGAACCCATGAACAGCAGCTCCAGGCTGGCGCCAACGGCAAGACCAGTCTGCAGGTCCCCCAGCACCAGGCCCACGAGCGGGCACAGGACGATGGGGCGGAACGCGTAGAGGGTGCCGAGCTGGTAGTCGAGGCCTCCAAAAGCTCCGACTAAGCCGACGAGGATTGCTTGGGTAAGCATGGTTCCTCCAAAATAGGAAATCTCGAGTCATAGCCGGTCACCGTCGCGCGCGCTGTTGATATCAATCCGGAAACTCGACCACACGGCCCGAAGCGTACCTGGTGTGCTGTTAACACCTATTCCAGGCACAAATGATTTGATACCAATTATAGATATGCAGGTTCTTACTATTTAATACCACTCGCTCAGCGGGGTGTTTTTTACCGTAAACGGCAGACGTATCCCATCAGGCGCGCTCTTTGTTTCGATGGCGGACAAGCGCCACCAGAAAGCCATCGCCAAAGGCATCGTATGCCAAGTTGCCTACAATCACCAAAACGATTATCGCCGCGCCCAAAAACTCGTTCCAGCGAAAGACCTCGCCAAAGAGGAGCGCCGACCAGCAGGGAGCGAGCACGACCTCGCTCATGCAAACCAAGTTGGCCGCAAACGCGTTAGTGCGCGCAATCCCCTTGGCATACAGCACACTCGCAAGGCCGCTGCAAAAAAGGCCATGCACCAGCATAAGCCCCCACTCAAAGGGTTTTACGGAGCCTAGGTCGCCGGCAAAATAGACGATCGGCAGTATCGAGATGCCACAGGAGATGAGCGAGGACACCATGGGCGACGCATCGGGGCGAGAGTTTAAAAAGAAACACAGCCCAAAGGTGGCTCCCGAAATGACGGCAAGCAGGTTGCCGAGCATGCCCTCGGCGCTCAAATCGCCTAAAAAGAAAAGTCCCATACCCGTAAAAGCAACCAACACGGAGGCAATCTTCGCAGGCGAGGGCAACGTGCGAGTTGCGAGCGACTGATACACGATAACAAAAATCATCGAGGTGTACTGCAGGACGATCGCGTTGCCGACCGTCGTGAGCTGGTTGGCAAAGTTAAACGTGGTGCCCGTCACGAAGTTGCAGACGGCCACAAGGACAATAAGACGGCTGACGCGGAGGACGGGCCTGCCGACGAGCAGGATAAAGAGCGCCATAAATATTGCCGTAACGGCACCGATCAAAAGAGCTGACTGCGAATTGGCGCGAACGAGGATGCCGATAAAACTCCACAAGAACGCCGTGCCAAATAGATACATCGCCCCGCTCACGCCATTATCGGGTGGATTGTCAGATCGAATCACGAAGCACCTCCAGCTAGCTTTCGGTAATAAAAAACGGCGACCGCAATGGGTCGCCGTTTCCCTTGGGGGCAGATAATAGGCCGGGCCCTTACGCCAGCACGCCGAAGAACGCGCCGATGATGCCCACGACCATGGTGGCCACGATCAGTACCATGGGGTTGATCTTCTTGGACAGCAGCCAGTAGTACAGCCAGAAGGCGATCATGCCGAGCATGCCGGGCATGATGCCGTCCAGGATGTCCTGGAGGGTCTGGGCGTCCTCGCCCGAGCCGATGGCCACCGGGATGCTGGCCCAGAACATGTCCTTGCACATGGCGCCCACGACCATGACGCCCACGATGCCCACGCAGGTCATGATCTTCTGCATGAGGCCGGTCCTCTGGGCCTCGTCCAGGAAGCCCACGCCCAGCTCGTAGCCCTTGACGGCGCCCCAGATGCGCAGCGCGAAGCCGGGGACGTTGTAGATGAGCAGGAAGGCGATGGGGCCGAAGGGGTTGCCGGCCTGGCACAGGCTGATGCCCACCGCGGCGGCGACCACGCGCAGCGTCGACAGGAAGATGGAGTCGCCGATGCCGGACAGCGGGCCCATGAGGGCGGCCTTGACGTCGTTGACGCTCTCGGGCTCGATCTCGCCGCGGGCGACCTTCTCCTCCATGGCCATCGCGATGCCGCCGACGAACGGGGCGAACTGGACGGTGATGTTGAAGAACGCGCAGTGGCGGTGCAGGGCCTCGGCGTAGTCGTCGGGGCGGCCGGCGTAGATCTTCTTGAGCATGTTGGCGACCATCAGGCAGAAGGCGATGTTCATCTGCTTGTAGTAGGTCCAGGAGAACTCCATGCCCAGGGCGCCGACGTTGACGGCGCTCTTGATGAGGTCGGAGCGCGTGATCTTGTTCTCGGGACTAGAAGTCATCGTCCTCATCCCCTTCCGCGGAGAGCTGGGGCTGGGCTCCGCCCAGGCCGAGCAGGTCGAACTTGTCGATGCCGATGATGATGGCGATCAGGGCGACGCCCAGGACGGGCACGTTGGCGTAGGAGCACAGCAGGAAGCCCAGGAAGTAGAAGGGCACGAGCTGCTTGGTGAGCACCAGGCGGCCGAGCATGGCGAAGCCCATGGCAGGCAGGATGTTGGCGGCAACGCCAAAGCCAGCAAGGACAAAGGGCGGGATGAAGTCGAGCAGGCCCTGGATGGCGTCAGCACCCAGATAGAACGACAGCGAGCACAGCAGGAACGCCATGATGATACCGGCCAAACCAATCAGGAAGTGCATCGCATAGACGCCCTTAAGGTTGCCCTGGGCAGAGAAAACATCGGCGCGGTCGACCAGGATCGGCAGGGCGGCGTTAAGGATGTTCTTGATGGCAAGGCACAGCGTGGCGATGGGCATGGCAAGCGCGATGGCTGCCTCGGTGCTCTGGCCCAGCTGGATAGCGAAGGCGCAGGCGAGCACGCCGCCGATCGTCTCATCAGGCGGCACGTAGGCGCCGATGGAGATCGAGCCCATGAACAGCAGCTCCAGACTCGCACCGATCGCGAGGCCGGACTGCAGGTCCCCCAGCACCAGGCCCACGAGCGGGCACAGGGCGATGGGGCGGAACGCATAGAGCGTACCGAGCTGGCAGTCGAACTTACCAAATGCGGCGATAAGTCCGATGAGGATTGCTTGGGTAAGCATATATCCCCCTTTCCTAATAGGACACTACGAAGAGCTCAGACTCTTCGAAATTGAACGCCTAGAGCACGCTGGCGCAGTCGACCTTGGGGTCATCGGCCAGGGGTCGAATCTCGACCTCAACGCCACGATCCAGCATCTCGCGCACATCGGCTTCCTCGGCCGCGGTCAGGAAGATCTGACGAGAGACCTGACGAGCATCGGGACGCTTCTCGTCCTTGGGCTTGGTGTTGCCCAGGTTGACCGACTTGATCTGCGGGCAGCCCTCAACAAGCTGCTTTGCCTCAGCAATAGTGGCGACACAGATGATCATCTTGTACTTGTCGGTCACGCCCGAGTTGATAGCTTCGATTGCATGCTCCATATCTTTGATGACGAGCTTGCAGCCGGCAGGCTTGCCCATCTTGAGCGTCGTCTTCCACACCGGGTCGTTAGCGACCTTATCGCCCACGCAGAAGATGCAGTTGGAGCCAAGGCCTTGAACCCAGGAAACTGCGACCTGGCCATGAAGCAGGCGATGGTCAACGCGAAGTAGCTGAATCATAATGTGACCCCCCAAAGGTCTTGTGCCGTCTTACGGCATGTCAGTAGGTGCTGCGGATTAGAACTCTTCTTCCTCGTCGTCATCGACCAAAAGATCGTTGACAAACTTCACGCGCGTATCGTCCGCAGCGACGATGGTGCGAATCGTCTCCTCAACCGGCGCCGACTCGTCAGAGAACAGCAACTGGATGAGGAGAGGAAGGTTCATGTTGGTAACGAGGTACGTGCGGGGACGCGTCTGGACGATCTTGGTGAACTCGTTGTTGACGCTGCCGCCAAAGAGGTCGGTGCAGACAACGACATCATCGTCAGCAGACATGCCTGCCAGCAGTTTTTGGGCCTCCTCGGCCACGTCCATGCGGCCATCGACGAACATCGAAAGATCGTGGACGTTGTCGCGAGCGCCCGAGAGCAGCTCGACGCTCTCCTTGATGCCGGTGGCGAAGTGCGCATGGCTGGCGATGATGTACTGTCTCATTCTGTGTTCCTCTCAATAGCCCGGCACGTTCCCGCACCCGTTTTCTTTAGTAGTCGAACTGGTGATAGTAGCGGCGATACTTGAGGTTGTGCTTGGTGACCGTCTCGTAGTAGCGAGCCAGGCGGTCAGTAACGAGCACCGTCAGAATCCACGGAGACACGATGACGCGGAACTCGTCGTCAAGGCCGGGGATCGCGAACT
>CAUADW010000078.1 GCA_958427895.1 uncultured Collinsella sp. | reverse complement strand
TCCCGAAAGTAGAAGGCTTTGCTCCGGCCAAAGCCATCCTGCCGAAAATCAAATTCCTGGGGAGCGGAGAAACACTCCACGCCCTGCTCCGCCAGTTTTTGATAGACCGCGTCTGCATCCTCTGCATAGAAGCAAAGTTCTGATATGGAAGTTGTGAAAAGATCCATGGGCTTGCGGTGAATTTCATCCTCCACAAACTGGATCAGTTCCACCGGCGGCATATGCAGCTGATCCGAGCCGTTCAGATAAGCAACCCGTGCCTTGCAGTTTTCTCGCCGGAACATTGCCTCCGTCTCTTTTCCCTCCATCAGGAGCTCCCCCTGATACTGAAGGCCCAGCACATCCCGATAAAACGCCACGGAACGGTCCAGGTCACTGACCGTCAATCCCACATGGTAGATCTGCCGAATCATGAGCTCCTCCTCGTTAGTTGCTTTCTGCTGGTTTAATGAGGGCATGGAACAGAAAAGCGAGTCCATTTATTGAGATAATGTGGCCGATTCCGGCAAGCCCTCCGATCATATGGTCCATAAAGCTACCCATCGGAAGTGCTTCGGCAAGAATAACGAAAACACCAGGTCAAACGCCCCTATGGGTACCAAACGTCAATGTAATCTTTGCCGAATTAAAACTAAATAGCAAGGCTAGCTGCGCGGATAATTGCTCATAAAGGGACGCTCCCTGAAAAATAGATACCCCGATATCCAGCGTTGTCCCAGCCCATAGCAACCATGAGCTCAGGTCGCTTGTCTGACGACGGGTGATTAGCTGGGTCAGTCCAAGGCTCGATAAGCAACATGGTTCTCCAACGGAGCTCCTGCATCAGGACGAGAGCGCCGTGATTCGAGGCGGATTCTCGGCAACCATCCCCAGCTTCCCCCAGAGAAGGCGTGCGCGATCGACGATAAGCCGATCAGGCTCATTTGAAATCGTTGAGGGCAATGAGGTGCCGCCGGAAAAGATCGACGGTATGGGATTGCTTTGCTCCTCGCTTCCAGCAGACATCGACATTCACAACTGCGGGCGGGTAAATGGGGCGAAACTCGATACCGGTACCGCCACCCGCGGGAACGAGCTGATCAAGCGCGATCAGGTAGCCCATATGCTCCCGCAGTAGATACTCGGCGCTGCGGACCAGGTTGTATGTGGCCACGACGTTGACCTGTCCGGCATATTCGCCAAACCAACTCGCCATGACGCCCATTTTGTCCGCTCGCTCAGAGGAGATAAGGGGCTTACCAGCAAGATCCTCTAGGGAAACGGCTTCTTTAGCCACGAGGGGGTCATCAGCGAGCATGTAGACGCCCCAAGCATCGGTGGCACGCAGGCGAATGTAATCATAGTCGCTGACGCTGGGATAGCCCAAAAGCACGGCGAAATCAGCGATGCCGCTGTCGAGCCGATGCGTGGCCACCGATGCGTCCGCGCTGTGGATATGGAAGCGCACCTGGGGGTATTCCGCCTGGAACGTAGAAACGGCATGGGCGACAAACTTCATTCCGTAGGTCTCGCCCGCCGCAATGCTAATATCCCCCTCCACAATCGAGCCGTCCGCTGCGAAATCGGCTCGCGTCTTGTCGGCCAGGTCGACGATTTCGACGGCGCGGCGCAGGAGGTACTTTCCTTTTTCGGTGGGTTCGACGTGCCGGCTGTGGCGGATGAGCAGCTGCGATCCCAATTCGCGCTCCAGATTGGAGATCTGGCGAGAGAGGGTGGGCTGCGTGATGTGGAGCACCTCGGCCGCGCGCGACATGGTCCCCTCTTGGCAGACGGTTAGAAAATAGCGAAGAGTATGGATGTCCACATATGCCTCCGAGGTATGCAGGTTAAGCATATTGCAGTATGTAGCATAAGTAATTGTAATTACTTGTCGTCACAGGAACAATAGGGCGCGACAGGGATGAGAGATGAAAAGCGCGCTCTACGAGAACCTGCCCGTGTCAATCGAGGTGAGCAGCCTGCAAGGCACGTTCGATCTTCGGATTGAGAAAGCGTAGCTTTCTCAGGAAGGAAACCAGCATGTATGAAAAGACTCTCGAGCTGAGCAACGGTATAAAGGTTCCCCAGCTGGCGCTTGGCACGTGGCTCGTCGACGACGACAAGGCGGCAGAGGCGGTCCGCGCGGCGGTCGAGCTGGGATACCGCCATATCGACACGGCGCAGGCCTACGCCAACGAGCACGGTGTCGGCGAGGGCATGCGCACCTGCGGCGTCCCACGCGAGGAGCTGTTCGTGACCACCAAGGTGGCCGCCGAGCACAAGGATTACGAATCTACCATGACGGGCATCGAGGGGTCGCTCGCCGCAATGGGTCTGGATTACATCGACATGATGATCATCCACAGCCCCCAGCCCTGGAACGAGGTAAACCAGTCCGACGACCGCCATTTCGAGGGCAACCTCGAGGCATGGCGCGCGTTGACCGATGCATACAAGGCGGGCAAGATCCGCGCGATCGGCGTATCCAACTTCTTGAAGGTCGATATCGACAACCTGCTTGAGAACGCCGAGGTGAGGCCCATGGTCAACCAGGTGCTGTGCCACATCTCCAACACCCCGATCGAGCTCATCGAGTACTGCCAGGAACAGGGCATCGTCATGGAGGCGTACAGCCCTGTGGCTCACGGCGAGGCGTTGAAGAACCCCGTCATCGCCCAGATGGCGAGCAAGTACGGCGTATCCGTGCCGCAGCTCTGCATTCGCTACGATTTACAGCTTGGGATGATCACCCTGCCCAAGACCCAAAACCCTCAGCACATGAAGGACAACGGCGACGTCGACTTCGAGATTTCCGCGGAGGACATGGAAGCCCTGAAGAGCGTCGAGCGCATCGAGAATTACGGCGAGGCCCGCTTCTTCCCTGTGTTCGGCGGCAGGCTGTAGGGTGCTTCGCCGCTCAAGTTTTCAAGCATCTAGGTAGTTACCCATACGGGAGGGATCGGCATGGAAGATAGAATCGTGCAGACCGCAGGACGCGACCAGCTGGGCGATTTCGCCCCCGAGTTCGCGCACTTCAACGACGACGTGCTGTTCGGCGAGAACTGGAACAACCAGGACCTGGACCTCAGCACCCGCAGCCTCATCACCGTGGTTGCGCTCATAGCTCAAGGCATCACCGACAGCTCGCTGAAGTTCCATATCGCCAACGCCAAGTCTCACGGCGTTACGCAGAAGGAGATGGCTGAGGCGATCACGCACGTCGCCTTCTACGCCGGCTGGCCGAAGGCGTGGGCCGCGTTCCATCTCGCAAAGAGCGTGTACGGGGAGGAGGAGTAGCATGGGCATCGCTCGAGAGTCTGAATTCAACGCCGCCAACGTGTTCGGGAAAGGCAATCCCAACGCTGCGTTCGCGCAGTACTTCAGCGGCGAGAGTTTCCTGAACCCCCTGACCGACCCCCAAAACGGCGAGTTCCCGCTGTTCAACGTGACCTTCGAGCCGGGTTGTCGCAACAACTGGCACGTGCACCACGCGAAGAACGGTGGCGGTCAAGTTCTGATTTGCACCGCCGGCGAAGGGTGGTACCAGGAGGAGGGAAAGGCTGCAAGAGAGCTTGTCCCTGGCACGGTCGTGGTGATCCCGGCCGGCGTCAAGCACTGGCATGGTGCCAAGGCCGACAGCTGGTTTTCGCACATCGCCATCGAGGTCCCCGGAGAGGGATGCTCGAACGAGTGGCTCGAGCCCGTGGATGACGAAGCGTTCGCAAAGCTGGGTTAGCAACACTTTACTAGCGGATAATTCGGACGCGCAGTACTCCCATAAAGCCCGAACGGCCCGCCCTCGATCGATTCGAGGGCGGGCCGTGGCTTAATCAAGGGAGTGCTATGCGTTTTTCGCTATTCCCACTCGATGGCTTCGATTCTGCCGTCCCGTCATTCCAGTTGCGTGCGGTTTTACCAATCTTGAAGCCAAAACTGACATCGCGCGCACGATGCTATCGCCACACGATGTCAGACATTGTTCCCGACTTGACCTGATTGCTTCGCGATGAATTTCATGTCCCTAGAGGAAAAAGTCCCTCGCGCTCACGATGTGAATGCCGTCGATGTCCGTGTCGTAGGAACCCTGCCTCACGACCACGATCTTCTCGTGGTTGTCTCGTATCGACTTCAGGGGGGCGATCTCTCGCTCCCTGGTCTCGCTTGCGAACATCTCGTCAGTCGCCTGCACATAGAGCACGCGCCCGTCCTTCGTCGCGACGAAGTCAACCTCCTTGCCATAGAGCTTACCCACATGCACGCTCCACCCTTCGTAGAGCAGCTGGAGATACACGGCGTTCTCGAACAGGCGGCCAGTATCCGTGACCCTATAGCCGGCCATCCAGGTCCTGAAGCCGGTGTCGACGATGTACTCCTTCGGGTTCGTCTTGAGGAGCGCCTTGCCGTGCAGGTCGTAACGCGTGGCGCGATAGAACAGGAAGGCCTCCTCGAGCGCGCCCACGTACGAGGAAACGGTCTTGTTCGTGGTCTTCGACCCCGCAGAAGTTAACGCGCCGGCGATTCGGTTCGACGAGCACTCGTTGCCGATGTTGTCCGCCAGGAATTCGGCCACATGGCGCAGCAGGGAAGGGTCGGTCACCGCGCTTTTGCCCTTCCCGCGCTCGCGGCTGACGATATCGCGCACGGCGATGGCTTCATAGACGCCGGACATGTACGCCGAGTGCTGCGCCTGGGTCGTCGAGAGGGATGCAATGGCTGGCATGCCCCCGTACTCAAGGTAACGAGTAAGCATGTCGTCGAAGAGAACGGGGTCCCCCTCGGGAGTGAGAGCCACCGATCTTCCCGATACGAACTCGATTCCGCAGAAGTCAGCGAACTCGGAGAAGGACAGGGGCAGCATCTTTACCTCTACGTAGCGCCCGGACAGATAGGTGGCCAGCTCGCTCGAGAGAAGATACGCGTTCGAGCCCGTGAGGTAGATGTCGCAATCGAAGTCGACCCTCATTGCGTTGACCGCATCCTGCCAGCCCTCGATTCTCTGGGGCTCGTCTATGAAGACGTAGGTGCGACCCTTGTCCGACAGGAGCCCGCGAACGTAATCATAAAGTTGGTCCTCCGTCTTGATGCCCGTGCCCTTGCTTTCCAGGTTGACGCTCACAAAGCCGCGGCCAGCGACTCCCTCGGACTCGATGGCCATCCTAATTAGATCGAGAAGGCTCGACTTGCCGCACCTGCGCACGCCCGTGATCACCTTGATGAGGTCGGTGTCACGGAAGAGCATCGCCTCCTCGAGATACCTGTCGCGGTTCCTGAGTCTCCTGCACTTCAAGGGCTGCTCCTAAAACTCGAATCTGGTTACACTTTTAGGAGTATCGTAACTCCGCGCCACAAGATGCGCAAAGAGCGCACCTCGAGACGAATCGACTACAGGAATTGCGCACCTGCCGAGAGGCAGGGCAGCATGCTCGGACATCGCGGACTGCCAGTTAATTAACCCCAAAAGCCGGACCGCGCGACGCCACTCGTTTCGCTAAATCAAAACTCGGGGCGTTGAGTTTTGTTTTTCGCCACATAGGACGCAACGGACGGCCTCTGCACACTCAACCACGTAGGCGTGAACGGCGATACGTGCTCCATCGCGCGATACCCCCGTGTGATGCTCAGAACCCTTGCTCGCCGAGCAGCCACCTCGCGAGGTCCAACACGAGCACACCCTCCCGAATATAGGGCTCATGCCTCGTGCGAGCGATGGGGACCTTCGGGAACGCACCCCTGATGAACAGAAGCGGTGCGATCTCCCTCTCGGTTTCGAAACTGAGGGGCGATGCGCGTAGGCATATTATCGAGAATTCGAAATTCCGACCCCAGTCACAGCATGCCGGTAGCGAGGTCAATGCACATTCGCTCATGCTACAATCCAACCACCAGAGATGAAAACACAGTCCCCGTCGGGTAGTCGTGGGCGTGCGGATGTCCGCATCAGTAACCTGCCTCCTTGGTTGTCCCTTCTCTGCATGGTCATCTACATAAAGGAGGAAACAACCATGCAGATCAGCGTGTCGTCCACCCTGACCGTATATCACGACGGCCAATTCTGGGTCGGGCTGGCGGAGCACGTCGAGGACGGCAGATACGGCGTCGCCCGCATCGTCTTCGGCGCAGAACCGTCCGATGAGGAGATTCAGAAATTCATTACAAGCAAATGGGAGAAGTTCTCATTCTTCGGTGGCGAACCGGCTGAGGTAAGCAAGCCCGCGAAGAACCCCAAGCGGCGCGCTACGAGCAGAGAAAACTGAAGCGCAAGCAGAAGCATCGCGGGCATTGATCGCCATTCGCAGCAAGGCAAACCATATACAGCAGCGGCGTCAGTTCCACTTGAAGCCGACGCCGCGTAGACGCTGATGGTGACGGCTATGCACGGGCACGGGCGCGCCACCGCACTTCACAGCTTGTTTCTCAAGTATTTAGGACGCACACGCGGCGTTCAAAAATGCGGAGCGGTTCCGCATGGCTCGAGACTGAGCCGAGGTGCCCTACTTCTCGCCCTCCAGCAGCCCCACGATGCGGTTGATGTCGACGGCAAAGCGAGGCCTTCCCTCGCGCTCGTAGCGGTCGAGGTATGCCTGGCACTCGGAGACAATGCGCTTGGTGTTGCCATCGATGATGCGCTGGAGCGTCTCGTAGTAGGCCGAGCCCTCGGTCCTGAAGCGGCGTTGATAGGCCTTGGTTATGGGGAACATCTTGATGTAGTGGATGCCGTGGCGGCAGCCGGGGCGCGTCGTGGGGCGGGGTGGCAACGCAAAGTACTGGTCTTTGGGCACGTTAGGGGCGATGTTGGAACGCAGCGGCACGGCGAAGTCCCTGCGCTTCCCGCGGAAACGCAGCCTCACCACCACGATGCAGGGGCGATTGTGCTTAAGCATGAGCTCGCGGTCGCCCTCGACGAGGTCGAAGAAGTCCTGGGAATGGATACGATCTTCATCGGTTACGCCCCCCTCATACGAAGCGGGGCCCGCATCGCTGCAGGCCCCTACAGGTGGGCGATATTCTACGCCTTGCGGCACCCCGTCGCCCACGGAGGTTAAACGTACACGTAAGCCGTACTCTGAAAGCCGCGGCTTCCGGCAAGTAGTTTATACCACGAAAGGTCGCTTTCGATGCGCATAGCTCGCAAAATAACACTCGCTGGGCCGTCACCCCTGATCTTCTCGACCGTCTCCTCCGGGTACTTATTGCGTGCCATGGGCACCTCCGTCCTTGTTATCGCGATAAACAGACCATGAGTGGCGTACAGGTCGAGAAGGGCTGGCGCCAAAAGAGCCCAACAGCCGTTACGGCTTCGTTAGAAACGCGCCCCACCATGGATAGTGAACCCGAAAGGTAAGGCGCGTGGGCACGGCGACTCGGCCCGCGCACCCGGAAGAGAAAGGACGAACCCATGGGTTACATGCTCGAGACGCGCGGGCTCAC
>CAUADW010000077.1 GCA_958427895.1 uncultured Collinsella sp. | reverse complement strand
TCGGCCTTGTTCTTGATCGGCAGCACCTGATAGGCCATGCGAGGACCAAGGTCACGAGCCTGGTTCATGGCGAAGCCGGTGATGCCGCCCATGCCCATGCCGACGGCCCAAACGATCAGACCGACGCAGATAGCGAGCATCAGAACGTTCTCGCCGGCGCGGCTAGCAGCAGCAAGGATGGCGCTGATGAACACGAAGGTGCAGATGGCCTCGCAGAAGAAGTTACGGGCATAGTTCGTGCCCTCGGTGGTGGGGTTGGTCGAGAAGATGTTGCGCTGAGCAATGGGGTCGACGACGCCCTCGGAAGCCTTGAACTCATCGGCATACATAAGCCAAGCGATTACGGCGCCCACAAAGCCGCCGAGCATATCGGCAATCATGAAGGGGATGCAGCTGCTCCACGGCACCAAGCCGACGATGCACTGGGCAAGCACCATGGCGGGGTTCATGCACACGGCGCCGCCAAAGATAAACAAGGCGACCGAGATGCCAAAAGACCAGGTGGTGATGGCAAACATGTGGCCGGAGCCCTGATACTTGGTGCCCTTAAGCACGGTATCGCAGTGCACGCCCACGCCAAAGATGATCATGAGGGCCGTTGCGCCGAATTCGCAGAGGAGTTTGGTAAGCATAAAACCTTATCTTTCTTGTCGGTTATAAACGATTCGTTTAGGCCGCGTACTAGTGCTGAGCGACGACAACGCCCAGGCCATCGGGAATGACGGCCACCTTGGCATCGGCACCCTTCATCTCAAAGGCGAGCTTGAGCGCCTCATCGAGAGTGTTGACCGGCGTCATGTGCATATCCTTGATCATCTGGTGATCGCACAGGTCGGTAACCATGATCACGGGGTGATGCGCCAGGATGCGGGCAAAGATCTGGCTCGTCCACTGGTCGGGCAGGGTCTCGTCCTTAGGACGGTCGATGCAGGCGCGCTCAAACTCCGCAGGATCGTTGTCGGCGATGTTGTGATAGAAGCCCTCGCCACCGTGACCGTCGGCACAACCGGCGACATCGATAATCACGCCGCCCTCGGGAAGCGTGGCCTCGGCAGAGCACATGCCCTTCACGGCCTGGTAGATGTTCTGGTCGAGCGGGTAGCCGCCGTTGGTGGTGATGGCAATCTCGCACTCGACGGGCTCAACGCCGGCAAGGCTCTTCACGAACTCGCAGCCAGCCTCGTGCGCCTTGTGGATATCGCCGGCAAAGGAGCCGATGACCTCGTGCTTGCCGTTGAGCACCACGTTAAGCACAAAGGCAAGGTGAGCCATCTCGGCAGCGGCAAACATGTCCTCGCTCACGTGGTTGTGGCACAGGTTGCCGGCACGCGAGTGGGAATCATTCACAAACTGACCGTTATGGTTGTACATGATGGTCTTGTAGCTGGCGATACCAGGCAGGACGGACTTGCGGCTACCAGAGAAACCAGCAAAGAAGTGCGGCTCAATAAAGCCCTCGGCAAGCAGCAGATCGCAATCGGCGGCAATCTTGTTGATGATGCACTCGCCACCAGAAGGCAGGGTGCCGATCTTTTTCATCATGCTGTCATCAGTCGCGACGTGCATAACGATTTCCTCGTTGGCAACAATCTCCTCGCCGTACTTGTTGACGAGCTCCTCATGCGTCGACGGACGATGCATACCCGTAGCAACCAAAATACGCACACGAGCCTCGGGTGCAGCAGTATGGATGTGATGCAGCAGAATAGGCATCGTCACACGCGATGGAACGGGGCGCGTATGGTCGGAGCTAATGATGACGATATCCTTCTTGCCAGCACAAAGCTCCTCGAGCGACGGCGAGCCATAAGGGTTGGCAAGCGACTCCTCTACCAGCTCTTGCTGCGATTTCGTGGTCTTAAACTCGTTTTGATGACCTTCCATCACACCCGCGAAGTTCTTATCCTCGAGCTCCAGATGCAACGTCTTGTGGTCAAACGGCAGTTCACATTCAAACAATGACGAGCGCCCTCTTCCTTTTCAACTGACACACTAGATAAACCGTTGGAAGGATACGCCGCTCACCGAAAAACACCACCGTCCACCGACTCATTAACACAACGTTCATATTTGACCCACAGCAAAACTGCCACGACCCCAAACGGGACCGCGGCCGCCTGTCAAAGACACTATAGACAGGATGATTTACGCAGCGCCGAGGCAAACATCTAGCCCGAGACGTACGCACGTAAGCCATTTTGCATAAATGCGTTAATTAATTGCATAAAATGGCGCATGGATTTCTAGCCGTAACAGGGTAGTACCCTCCGGAGCGTGCATTTTTGCGAGTATTCAGCATCGCGGGATAAGATTTTGGTGTCAAAAGTCTTTCAAAAAGTAGATAGTCCTCATGACTCGACCCATCTGAATAGCATGCGGCGAGAAACCAGCCATATATGAATATCACCAAAGCCCAATCGTCGTGCAAAAGCATCAACAGGGTCCGCGAACATCACCCATAGCCTTATGCACCAATCTTTGTCTGCTGAAAACTCCGTTTTTTTGCACGTCGCCCCAAGCACCACCCTCACCCAGCGGCTGATCCGCCGAAGACCGGACATCGCAGGGCCCGCCATTAGTTTACTTTTAGGCACACTCCGCAGGACGCAAGAAGCCCTCGCCGCACTCCACGCTATGCGCGAAGCGCGCCTTATTCCCTTTAGCTTTAACCCCAGAAGACCGAGGACGAAGGGATCCGATGGGTTTCCCTCTGAATGCACTCCGCAGCACGAAGCCCCCTTATCCGCAGCTCCGAAGGAGCAGGATAAGGGGGCTTCAAGTGCGAGGACGCATTCAGAGGGAAACCCATCGGGTCCCGGTGAGAGCCACAGGGCTATCGATTACCCCGTGTTCTGCAATCCTGCCGAGACGCCGGTCACAGTCGAAAGAATCAGGCTCATGTATTCGGCCTTCTTCTCCTCGGCCATCTCGTCCTGGTTCATACGCACCTCGCGAAGGGCGCGGACCTGGGCGATGGACAGGGCGTCGACGTAGGGGTTACGCACGCGAACAGCACAGCCGAGCACGCGACGGCGCTGCAACGGCCACTCGTCACCGACGATGGCAAGGACCCACTTACGAGTGAGCTGCATCTCGGTAAAGACCTTCTCGGACAAATCCTGGCGATCGCCCAGATGCAGATACATCTTGGCAATGCGCTGATCGGTCTTAGCAATCGACATCTCGATGTTGTCGATAAAGGTGCGGAAGAACGGCCACTCCTGGTAGGCAGCCTTGAGCTGGTCAAGATCGCCAAGCTGCTCGCAGGCGGTGCCCAGGCCGTACCAAGCGGCCAGGTTAATGCGCGCCTGGCTCCAGCTGAAGATCCACGGAATGGTACGCAGGTCGTCGAGTGACTTCGCACCCAGACCGCGCTTGGCCGGACGCGAGCCGATCGGCAGCAGACCGACCTCGGTCAGCGGCGTCACGGTCGAGAACCACGGTGTAAAGTCCTCGGTGTTTAGCAGGTCCAGATAGCGCTCGTGGCTTGCGGTGTTGAGCTTCTCGGCCATATCCCAGAACTTCTGCGTGGTCTCGGTGTTGGTCTTCTCGACACTCGGAGCCGACTGCAAAAGCGTTGCGGCGGCAACGGACTCAACATGACGCTGAGCCAGCGTGCGGTTGCCGTAACGGGCAAAGATGACCTCGCCTTGCTCGGTGAGCTTAAAGAAGCAGTTGACCGAACCCTTGGGCTGCGCTAGCACGGCCTTGTTGGCCGGACCGCCGCCACGGCCCACGGCACCGCCGCGACCGTGCATGAGCACCAGGTCGATATCGTTCTTCTCTGCCCACTTGGCAATGCGCTCCTGCGCGGAGTGCAGCGCGAGCATAGCCGTGGTAGGACCGGCATCCTTGGAGGAGTCGGAATAGCCCAGCATGACCTCCATGCGGCGGTTGGTCTGGGCAAGGCGCTTCTGCACCACGGGCAGCGTAAGCATCTGGTCGAGCACGTCGACACAGCCCTCGAGGTCCTCGAGCTGCTCGAACAGCGGGATCACGTCGAGCTCGGGAACGTCCTCCTCGTGTGCAAAGGACAGGTGGGCAAGCTCAAAGACGTCGGCCACATGCTGGGCGCTCTTGGTGAACGAGATGATGTAGCGGTGCGCCATCTTCTTGCCGTAGCGCTTTTGGATGGAGCCGATAGCGCGGAAGGTATCGATGACCTCGCGCGTCATGGGCTGCAGGTCGCCATGGATACCGTTCTCGTGGATATCCTTGAGGGCGCGGGCGTGCACCACGGAATGCTGACGGAACTCCATCTCGACCATATGGAAGCCGAAGGACTCGACCTGCCAGATGATGGTCTGGACCGGGCCGTAGGCGGCACGGACGGCACCGCAGGCAGCAAGCGAACGCTGGACGACGCGCAGGTCATCCAGGAACTCGTCGGCGCTGTGGTACATGGTGTCGGTGATGCGACGGACGGTGGCGTTCAGACGGTCGGCCATGACGAGCATGACGGCGCGATGTGGCTCGTGCTCGGAGATCAACTCGGCACGTGCGGTGTACTGGGTGCTCATCTCGACCTGATGGTTCCACAGGTTGATGAGCTCGGCAGACGGCTTGCTGTAGGTGGCCTCGAGCGTGAGGTTGCGGCCGATGCGGCGGCACTTGTCCTCGAGCTTGAGCACCATGTGGGTAAAGTACTTGGCGGCGACCTCACGGCTCACCTTGGCGGTGACGTTGGGGTTACCGTCGCGGTCGGAACCGATCCAGCTGCCGGGATGGAAGAACGCCGGGCACAGCGGCGGCACGGTACCGGCCTTGTCGCCCAGCACCCAGTCGTCAAAACGACGATAGATGACGGGGATAACGTCGAACAGCGTGTTATCAAAGATGTCGATGATGGTATCGGCTTCCTCGACCGGCGTGGGCTTCTTGAGCGCGATGGGGCTCGTACGCACCAGGGCGTCGATCTCCTGCAGCATATGGCGCTCGTTCTCCACCAGGTCGGAGCCGCCCAAACGCGGACGCTCCTCCAGCAGGTTGGAGATACGGCGAATCTTGCCCTCGACGGCCTTACGACGGGCCTCGGTGGGATGTGCGGTAAAGACAGGGTGGAACTCGAGCTTGCCGAGCAGCTCATTGGCACCCTCGACGCCCATCTCGTTTACCAACTGGTGATAGGCGACGGTGAGTTCGTTGGCGGGATCGACCTCGGTATCGGTCGATGCGCCGGCCTCGCGCTCGCGCAGCTGCGCCACACGGTAGTTCTCCTCCGACAGGTTTGCCAAGTGGAAGAAGCTCGTAAAGGCGCGAACGATGACCTGCTGCTTATCAAGCGGCAGGCTGTCAATCAGATCGACGACTTCGCGAAACGCCACGGCGGTGGGCTCGTCGGCAGTGGGCACGCCCTGTTCGTCAACGGACTCGTCGGCAGCGCGGCTGCCGGGGTTGCCAGCATTGGCCACAATCTCGGCTGTCAAAATCTTGTCGAACAGGTCCGCGATCTCGGGATCATACTCGCTAAGCACACGACGTTCCAGGCGCAGGAACAGCGCCAGATTATCGCGCAGCTCCTCGGGGATCTCGATCTCGGCGAGACGCTCCCTGAACTCGGCATTCGAGCCGATTCGGTTAACGAGGCGGTTGACCGCGGCAGCGACGCGCGCCGCGGCTTCGGGTACAGACTGGTTGCTTAGGTTCTCAGCCACGTTTCCTCCCATTCCTCCTTCTATGCACGTAACATGCGGTATTCATTATAGGCGCTTGAGAAATACTTTCGACACTGATTGCGCTTTACCACACAAAAGTATTTTCTGCATTGCAAGGGTTTTTGCTCTAAATGGTCGTATTTCTCGGTGGACGACATACACAAACGGGGGCATTCCGCATAAATGCGAAACACCCCCGTAACAATCGCTCGTCGCGAGCGGGACATGTTAGCGGGTCCGCAGCTCAAAAATCATGCGCTACAGACGCTCGCGAACCGCCTCGACGACGTTGGCCAGATCGACGAGAACCTCGTCATGGCTCTGCATGTCGCGCACCTTGACCTTGCCGGCGGCAAGCTCGTCGCCACCCAGAACCAGGATGAGCTTGGCGCCTACCTTATCGGCCTGCTTAAACTGGGCCTTGAGCGAACGGCCCTGATAGTCGGCCTCGGTCACGATGCCTGCGGCGCGAAGCTCCTGCGTAATGGCAAAGACGTTCTGGCGCAGTTCCTTGCCGGCATTGGCGACATAGACGCACGGGGCCTCATCGGCACCCAGATCGCTGCCAAAGGCCTGCAGGGCCAGCAGGGCGCGCTCAAAACCGACGGCAAAGCCGACGCCCGCCGTGGGCTTGCCACCCTCGAGCTCGACCAGGCCATCGTAGCGGCCGCCGCCGCCGATGGAGCCGACGCCGGCGCCAGGGGCCTCGACCTCAAAGACGGTGCGGGTGTAGTAGTCCAGACCACGCACCAGGGTGGGATCCTCTACATACTCGATACCGGCAGCATCCAGATAGCGCTTGACCTGCTCGTAGTGCTCGCGGCACTCGTCGCACAGGTTGTTACCCATCAGCGGAGCGTCGGCCATGATCTCGCGGCAATGGTCGTTCTTGCAGTCGAAGGCACGCAGCGGGTTAAGCTCGGCGCGCTCGCGGCACTCGTCGCACATCTCGTCTGCGTGATCGAGGATGAACTGCTTGACCTGCTCGCGGTAAGCCGGACGGCACTGGGCGTCACCCATCGAGTTGATGAGCAGACGGAGCTTGGAAAGGTCGAAGCCCAGACGCTTGTAGAACTCCATGAGCATGATGATGCACTCGGCGTCTGCCGCCGGATCGGGAGCGCCGAGCCACTCGATGCCCACCTGGTGGAACTGGCGCAGGCGGCCCTTCTGGGGACGCTCGCCGCGGAACATGGCCTCGGCGTAGTACGCCTTAAACGGCGTGGAGCCCTGGGGCACCAGATTGTTCTCGACGACGGCGCGCACCACGCCGGCCGTGCCCTCGGGGCGAAGTGCCAGGCGCTGCTTGGGCTTGAGTTTGGTGTCGGTGCCTTCGGTAAAGACGCGCTCCAGGTTGGCACCGCTGAACACGCGGAACATCTCCTTGCGCACGACGTCGGTCGACTGGCCGATACCGTGGACAAACACGTCCACCTGCTCGATCGCGGGCGTCTCGATGGGTTTAAAACCAAACGGCTCGAACACGCCGGCCGCAATCTGCTGCATCTTTTGCCAGGCGCGCATCTCGGCGCCGATAAGGTCGCGGGTTCCCTCCGCCTTCTGTGCCTGCATGGGCAAACACCTTTCTTTTGTATCGCGTCATAGATAGTGGACATTATACGGCACAAAGCAGCAACGCGGCGGCGCGTCTGACCGAACGAGGGTATGGGGACTCGTTCGGCCAGATGCGCCGCCGCTGTTTGTGATCCGTATTCCTCCGTCCCCTTCGGATCGCGTAATCCCTTGGGGACGGAGGAAAAGGGATCATTTCGTAGGCCCGTGGCCGCCTTGGAAACCGAATGATGGTACGAGCATCCATTCGGCTTCCA
>CAUADW010000076.1 GCA_958427895.1 uncultured Collinsella sp. | reverse complement strand
CCTTTTGTTAGGGAGGGTGCCGTGTCCGCATTTCCGTTCGACGCCGTTATCTTTGACATGGATGGCGTCATCGTCGATACCGAGTATTACTACCTGGGCGAGACTGCCGCGTTTGCCAAGGAGCTTGGGCTTAATCTGACTCAAGAGGAGTTGAATGGGCAGGTCGGTACCTCGCATCAGTTCTTCCTGCATATGCTGGTCGATTGGTTTGAGCGCGCCGGTAAGGGGCATTTCACTGGCGATGAAGCGTTGGCCCGTTGGGACGAATGGGCTCATAAGCGTCCGCGCGACTATCAGGCTTTGATTAACCCAGGCGCCGTGGATACGATTCGAGAGCTGCCGCGCCGTGGCGTTCGCGTGGCGCTTGCCAGCTCGTCTCCCATGGTTAGCATCGAGGAAGTGCTCAACGCATGCGGGCTGTCGGATGCCTTTGAGTATGTGGTGAGCGGCGAGCAGTTTAAGGAGAGCAAGCCCGAGCCCGACATCTACCTGCATGCGCTGGACCTGCTGGGGCTGCCCGCGAATCGCTGCTGCTGCGTCGAGGATTCGGTGCCTGGCATCACTGCCGGCAAGCGAGCCGGCCTGACAGTCATTGCCAAGCGCGAGGAGCGCTTTGGCTTTAGCCAGGATGCCGCGGACAAGATTATCGACCAGCTGCCGGAGCTGCTCACGCTTTCTTAGGAGCGCGGTAGTTGCGCGTTTTTCGGGTCTGATGAGTAAATAGCCAACATTTTGGTGCGACACCTAGCATACTTTAAGCTAATGCGGGCTTAAGGGCTTGTTGAATGCCCTTAAGCCCGTTTTAGACTTAATTGCGCTGGGAGAGGGTATATGCCACCGACTGAAGGGCTAACTGACGGTAAAGCAGCGATACCGCTGTACCAACAGGTTATCGATATCATCAAAAACGAAATCAACTCCGGTGACTACAAGGCGGGCGAGCGGATTCCCAACGAATTTGAATTAGCTGAAAGCTATAAAGTTGGCCGTGTTACCGTGCGGCGCGCTATTGAGGAGCTTGTCCAGCAGGGCTATCTAACGAAGCGACAGGGGAAAGGCACGTTTGCCAATGCCCCCAAGCTTAAGCGCAAGATTCGCCAGAAGGATGACGTCCAGAGTTTTTCGGACGCATGCCGCGTTAACGGAATGGAACCGGGGGCGCGCGTCATTTCGAGAAAGATACTGCCGGCGGATTCCACCGAAGCGCAGTTCTTTGGTGTTCCCGTTGGAACTGATTTGATTTGCGTTGAGCGTGTGCGTACTGCCGATGGGGTCCCCGTCATGCTTGAGAACAACATATACGTTTACGAGGACAACGCTTATCTATCAACGGCACCTCTATCTAACCAATCCATTTTTGAGTTCGTGCGCAACCGGACGGGCCGTACACCCGCGTTTACCGACCCGTGCACGCTCGAGATCGCGTGCGCCTCGCCCGAGGTCGCTCGGCTGTTGGCGGTTTCCGTTGGCGAACCCTTGTTTTACATGGATGCCTTCTTTTTCGATGAGCAGCGGCGGCCGTTTATCATCGGTCGTCAGCGGATCGTTGGGTCTCGCTACGTTTTTGACATCTAGGACATTGCGAATGGAGACGCCCGGTGGATCATCTCACCGGGCGTTTCCATACCGTTCACGGCGCAAACGCAACCGTTCAACCGCGTTGCGGCAATCAGTTTGAAATTATCTTGATGACGAGAAAAGCTGCTGGTAATCTATGGGACGTCATAGAACGTTTGCATTGTGCAAACGTTGAAGCGAGATGCGATGCAGTCTCGAGTTCTTTGGAGGTATCTATGTCAGATACGAAGGCGAAGAAGACAAACAGACGTTTTAAGTTCAAATTACCGCATGTCTATACGATCATGTTCTTGCTGATTGTTGTCTTTGCGGTCCTGACTTGGATCGTTCCCTCTGGTCAGTATCAGCGCAAGACGATTTCGACAGCGGCGGGCGAGCGTGAAGTCGCCGTTGCTGGAACCTATGAACAGGTCGATAAGAACTACACCGATTCCGAGACCGGCGAGACCATCAATCTGGGCCAGGATATCTTCGCGGTTCTGCAAGCGCCCACCAAGGGTATCCAGGAGGCTGCCGACGTCGTTGCGTTCGTCTTATTGATTGGCGGATCGTTCGCAATCATCACCAAGACCAACGCTTTGAATGCCGGCATGAGCCGTGTGGTTAAAAAGCTCAAGAACAAGGACATCCTTATCATTCCCATCACGATGACGCTGCTGTCCATTTGCGGCACTACGTTTGGTATGTCTGAGGAAGCCCTGCCGTTCTATGCCATCTTCATTCCCATCATGATGGGTATCGGCTATGACTCGATGACGGCATTCATCATCTGCTTCCTTGGTCCCAACCTGGGATATTGTGCTTCGACCATCGACCCGTTTAATGTTTTGATCGCCCAAGGCATCATTGGCATCGAGGGCAATCCGCAACTGTGGCTGCGTGCCGTTTCTTGGGTCATCTTCACTGCCGTCGGTATCGCATGGGCCATGCGCTACGCCATGCGCGTCAAGAAAAATCCCGAGTCGTCCATTGTGTACGAGGACGATAAGCTCAAGCGTATTGAGTTTTCCGTGACCGATGCCTCCATCGAGGAAGAGTTCACTATCCGTCAGAAGCTCGTGCTTATCGATTTTGCTTGCGGTATGGGCATTATCGTCTGGGGTCTTGTTACCCAGGGTTGGTACATGAATGAGATTTCCGCCGTGTTCCTTGGCATGGGCTTGCTTGCCGGTATCCTGGGCGGTCTTGACCAGCAGACGATTGCTGAGGAGTTCGTTAAGGGTCTTGCCGACTTTGCGTACGCTGCCATCGTTATCGGTATTGCTCGCGGTATTCTGGTCATCGCCGAGGGCGGCATGATCATCGACACCATCCTCCAGGCGCTCGCTACCGCGCTCGCCGGTGCACCCGCCGCCGTCTACACCACGTTTATGTATATCGTCCTTGGCCTGCTCTCTTTGCTGGTTCCCTCGAGTTCTGGCCTGGCGGCGCTCACCATGCCCGTTATGGGCCCCCTGACCGAGCTCATGGGCCTCAATCCCGAGGCAGCCGTCACCGCGCTCCAGTTTGCCAACCAGACCATCAACACCATCAGCCCCGTGGCGGGCATGACGGTCGCCGGTCTTGCCGTGGCTAGGATTTCGTTTGGCCAATGGTGGAAGACCATTTGGAAGTTCTTCATTTTCATGGTCGTCTTTGGCGTGATTGTAACGGCAATCTCTGGCATGCTTCCGGTGTAGGTGGTTGTGATGTCTGATCGTTTGACGGTCCTGACGTCTAAGAGCGTCTTTACCGGTACGGGGGACCTGCCGTTTGAAGGTTTCGTAGCGGTCCGTGGCAATCGAATTGAGGCTGTTGGCACCAAGTGTGAGGCGGCTTCGTATTTGACCCAGGCGGACGAGGTAGTTGACCTGGGCGACCGTACCGTCATGCCTGGCCTGATCGATGTGCATACCTTCTATACAGGCTGGGCGCTGCGGACGTTGGGGTCTGATCTGTCCGGCATCGCCGATGCCAAAGAGGCCGTGTCGCTCTTGCGTGCATGGAAAGAAGGTCATCCGGATTGCGCGGCGGCTTTTGGCCACAACCTACCCGAAACGTTGGCATCGGATGCCGAGAACGCAAATACGGCAGCTGTGTTTGACGATTGTTTTGGCGATATCCCCGTTGTCTGCTTTACATCGGGTGCGGAGACCTGCGTTCTCAATGCTGCCGCTAGTGCGCGATACGGCTTTAAGCCCCAGGCGTGCTATGCCGAGAAGATCTGGCGCATGATGAGCGATTTCCTCGCGCTGCCCGAGGTGCGTGCCGGGTATTCGGACTACATGAACATGCTTAACGAGCGCGGCGTCACCGCCATCAAGGAGATGGCGTTTGATGACTATTACGGCTTTGCCGACGAAATGGCTCGCCGTGAGGAATCTGGTGAGCTGACGGTTCGCGTCTCTATGATGTCGCAGCCGGTGGGTGCCGGTGCAAATCTGGCATATGCCCGCGAGGCGCGAGAGCGCTTCCGGGGACCGTTCGTTCGTTTTTCTGGCTTCAACCGTATGACCGATCGCGGCGTATGGGCGGGGCTTGCCGAGATGATTGAACCCTATGAGGACACGGCCGATGCGGGCGCTGCCGGCAAGACGGTCGTCGAGGAGCCAGAGTGGGATCTGATTGAGAACGAGCTGCGTGCAATTGATGCTGACGGCTTCCGATATTCCTTGCATTGCCAGGGCGATGGCGCCGTTCGTCGCACCGTGGCGCTCTATGCCTCGCTGCCTCGAGACGAGCATGGACGGATGCTTCGCCGCCATGCGATTACCGATCTCGAGAACTCTGATCCGACCGATCTTGTCGAGTTTGGCAAGTTAGGTGGAATTTGCGAGGTCTATCCGCAGATTCTAACGCTGGACCGGCGCGAGGATTGCCTGTCGATGATGCGTCGACAAATTGGTGAGACGCGACTTTTGCACAGCTGGAATCGCCGCGGCATGGAAGATTCCGGATGCACAGTGTGCTGTGGCACGGATTTACCGCTGTTGATTCCGAGTTTGGGCGAGTCAATCTACAGTGCGTGCGGCGGATACTTCGACGACGGACTGCCCGTGAATGAGGTCAACGCGCTGACGCTTGTCGAGCTCTTGCGCGCTTGGACTGCCGGGGGCGCGTACGACCTGATGCGCGAAGACGAGCTGGGTACGCTTGAGGTTGGCAAGCTTGCCGATATCTGCGTGCTCGATCGGGATGTGTTCGACCTCGATTATCGCGACGCACGCGATCTTGCGGTTGATATGACGATGTCGGACGGACAAATCGTGTTCGATCGAAATAAGGAGGCATAAGATGTCTGAATCCAAACCGACGCTGCACCGCGAACAGATTGCGGGCATGAATATCCACTACATCATGTGGTCGCTCGATTACTTCCTTGATGTGCAGCAGCGTTTGGGCTTTGAGTCCATTGAGCTGTGGTGTGCGGAGCCGCATGTGACGCTCGACCACACGGGCTACTTTGAAGCTGAGGTCCTGGCGAAAAAGGCTGCAGACCGTGGGCTTAGGTATCGTACTCTGTGTCCCGAGAATGTTGTCTATCCTTGGCAGTACTGCGCACGCAAACCGCTGCATGAACAGCGCAGCTTGGCGTACTTTAAGCACGGCATTGAGCTTGCCGAGGTACTTGGGTGCGACCGCATGTCCATCAACTCGGGCTGGGGCGACTGGGACGAGGACCGCGAGGAAGCCTGGAAGCGCGGCCGCGAGCACTTGTCCATTCTGGCGGAGTATGCCGGCGAGCACGGTCTGGTGCTTACGATGGAAAGCCTGCGTCCCGAGGAGAGCAACCTTGTGACGACGGTTTCCGATGCGAAGCGCATGATTGACGAGGTCGCGAGCCCGTACTTACAGCCCATGGTTGATACAACCGCGATGGGTGTTGCAGGCGAGACGCTCGAGGACTGGTTTGCCGCCTTTGGTGATGGGGCAATTCACGAGATGCACTTTATCGACGGTGACCCGTATGGCCATCTGGTGTGGGGCGATGGCAAGCACGATATGGACGCCTTCGTCGCCACGCTCAACGCCCATGGTTTCGACGGCATGCTGGGCCAGGAAATCACGGACGGTCGTTACTACGATGATCCGGCGGCGGCAGATGCCAAGAACATGGCCGCATTCGAGAAATATCTGATTGACTAAAACAACCATCGGCCACGCAACCAACGTCATTGATTGCGGGCCAAATAAGAAAGGAACTGGATATGAACGCACACGATCTGATCAAAGAGGCAATTGCCGAGAAGGGCAAGTTCGACAGCGTCTACTGGATTGCTTGCGGTGGCTCCATGATCGATTTGATCCCGGCCCATGAGCTTCTGCAGCGCGAGGCAACCACCTTCACTTCGTATATCTATACGGCTCGCGAGTTCGATATCATGCGTCCGCGTCGTCTGGGCGAGAAGTCCCTGGTCATCGCTTGTAGCCACAGTGGCAACACCCCTGAGGTCGTCGAGGGCTGCGAGATTGCCCTTGCTGCCGGCGCTACGGTGATCGCCCAGACCGACAACGCTGGATCCAAGATCGACTCCGGCAAGTGGACCACGTGGGTCTACCCGTGGGGCGAGGGCGTGCCGCAGGCCGAGGTCCCCGCTGGCATTTCGCTGTCGCTTGCGGCCGAGCTGCTCGATCAGCAGGAGGGCTACGCCGATCTTGCCGATATGTATGCCGGTATCGCCGAGATGGATAAGATTCTTCCCCCGGCACGCGAGAAGGTAAATGCCGAGCTGGGCGATCGCTTTGCCAAGCTTTGCCAGGAGCACGAGTTCTTCTACATTCTGGGCAGCGGTCCCAACTTTAGCCAGACCTACGGTTTCGCTATCTGCTCTCTTATGGAGATGCAGTGGCAGCACTGTAGCTACATCCACTCTGCCGAGTACTTCCACGGCCCCTTCGAGGCTACTCAGGATGGCGTTTTTTACTTCCTGCAGATGGGCTCCAGCGAGTGCCGTGCTATGGACGAGCGCGCCCTGGCGTTCCTTAAGACGCATACCGATACGCTGATGGTGCTCGATGCCAAGGAGTACGGTATGGAAGCCGTGCCGGCGTGCGTCCGTGCCTATCTGGACCCGGTGCTGTTCTACGCCATGAACTGCGAGCTGCGTGCTGCACGCGGCAAGGTGTTTGATCACGATCCCGATTTCCGTCGCTATATGGGTGTTGTCGAGTACTAGAAGGGGCAAAGGCCATGGCATTTAACGTTAACGCGCTCGGATTTGGCGACAACGTCGTCGATCGCTACGAGCATATCCACACCATGTATCCCGGCGGCAATGCGGTGAACTTCGCCGTTTATGCCAAGAAATGCGGTGCCGCACGCTCCGCATACATGGGCATTTTTGGCAATGACGCCGCTGCCGAGCATGTCATTGCAAGCCTCGAGGATGAAGGTATCGAGCTTGACAAGTGCGAGCAGATGATTGGCGAGAACGGAGCGGCTCGCGTGACCGTCGTTGACGGTGACCGTGTCTTCCTTGGCTCCAACGAGGGCGGTATCCGTGGCGATGCGCGCTATGTCCTCGATCGCTTTGACCTTTCGTACATGAAGCAGTTCGATGTGGTTCATTCGGGCAACTATTGCTTTACCGAGCGCGAGCTGCCCAAGCTGAAGGCTGCGGGCGTCACGGTCTCTTTTGACTTTTCGGATGACTCCACCGACGAGTACTACGAGCAGATTGCGCCCTACGTCGATTTCGCTTTCTTTAGTGCGGCGGATGCCGCGAGTGAGGACGAGATTCGCGAGCGTCTGGCATGGGTGAAGGGCCTGGGTCCGCGTTTTGTGTCGGCTACGGCGGGCGCCGAGGGCTGCATTGCTTACGACGGCGAGCGTTATTACCGCCAGCTGGCTAAACCGGTAACGGACATGAAGGACACCATGGGGGCGGGCGACTCGTTCCTCACCTCGTTTTTGATGTGCTATCTCGATTCCGCCAAGCGTGGTGAGGATGGCGCCGAGGCCATCGAGCGCGCGCTCGACTTTGCTGCCGGGTTTGCCTCGACCGTGTGCGGCATGGAAGGTTCTTGGGGCCACGGAGCACCAATCGTCGAATAGC
>CAUADW010000075.1 GCA_958427895.1 uncultured Collinsella sp. | reverse complement strand
ATGACGTTCAGGCCAAGCTGGTCGAGCGCTATGAGGAGGGTCGCGCCAAGTAGCGTGTGGCGTTGCCTGCAATGTGGACGCTGACGAAAAGGCCGCCCTGGGTAATCCAGGGCGGCCTTTTTTGATCCCATGGGGACGGAGGAAAACGAATCATTTTTGGGTTACGGGCGGTGCGGTCGGCACTAGTCTCCGGATGCCTGGTTGCGGCCGGTGGCGTAGTCGATCTGCACGTGCGGCTGCAGGTTGTAGCAGTACACGTGGAAGCAGAGGGTCTTGCCGTGGTCCTCGACCGATTGCGCCTCAAGGCGCACGCCGCGGCAGACAAGTTCCTCTTCGTTATACATGGGTGTGACGCGATAGAGCACGTGGTTGCCCGTCTCGCGGATGTAGTCGAGAATCTGCTCCTCAAACGGCAGCATGCCTGTCTCGTTGAGATAACGCGTGCCGGTGAGGAGATTCTTGCGGTTGGCGTTTTCGCCGCAGAGCGACCAGGCGATAAGGTGGCAGCGGTTGTAGAGGCTCTGGCCCGGAATAAAGTCGTAGCGCTGCTGGTGCCAACCGGCAGGATGGATACGCGAGATATCGCCGCGCTCGCCTTGACCGAGTGATTCGGGGCCCACGCAGGCGAGTGCTTTGCGGGTGCGGCCCAGGCTGTCGAGCTTGGAGAACTTCTTAAAGCAGCCCTCTTCTGTAGCGCGCTCGTATTCATCGAGCGTGAATGATGGTGTGCCGAGCGGGTGCGTGCTGTCGGCGCGCAGGGCAACGTAGGGGTTGCCGGCGTAGTCGGGAATGCTGCTGAGATATACGCCGCGGGCGCGGGCGAGATCGGGGTTTTCGACTTCGTCGATGGGGGTGGCGGCGCTGTCTGTGGAAGTGTCGTTACCGGTGTCGGTTGCGGCGGATTCGGAGCCATCGCCATAGTGTTGGCTATTTTGAGAGTCCTCGGAGCTCGCTGTTCCCGATTCGAGCCGGGCGACCATGTCTGCCTCGTCGTCGGTGCGGCTGGGACTCTCGTTTTGTTTTTCGGCCAGAGCCGCCGCTTGCTCATCGCTTTGCGGCGACAACAACTTGGGCGCTCCGTCGAGCGACCCTGTGAACAGCGCAAACCCCAGCACCACGGCGGTGCCGATGGAAAGTGCTTGCTTGTAGGCGGACTTGCGCGACATTGAGGCTCCTGGCTAGACGGTTGGGAATCTACCAGTCTAGCAGGAGACGCCGCAGGACGTTTGCTCGGCAGAATACGTAAGATGCGGGACAAACGCTGCTGATGAGGTTGTACCGTATAGGCTGGGAAAGCGATACGCTATTCTTCGTCGAGAACAATGACAGAGAGAAGGCCCCATGCCCGACATTATCCGTATAAGCGACGCGCGGCTTGAGGAGCTTATCGCCGAGGATGTCCCCTATATCGATCTTACGACGCATATCCTGGGAATCGGTGAGGCGCTCGGTGCGATGGAGTATTACACGCGCGAGAACTGCGTGCTTTGTTGCACGGAGGAGGTTGTGCGTATGGCAACTATGCTGAACCTGACGGTCGAGTGGTTTGAGCCCTCGGGAACAAAGGTTGAAGCCGGGCGATCTTTTATGCGTGTATGCGGTTCGGCCGCCAATTTGCATCTGCTATGGAAAGTCGGCCTAAATATGTTCGACCACTACTCGGCTGTGGCAACCAAGACGCGCAAAATGGTCGACGCCGCGCATGCTGCCAATCCCATGTGCGAGGTGCTGACGACGCGAAAGAGCACGCCGGGCAATAGGGATCTGCTGACCAAGGCGGTCGTTACGGGCGGAGCGTTTCCACATCGCATGGGCCTTTCCGAGACCGTATTGGTGTTCGACAACCATACCAGGTTTATGACAGCGCCTTCTGGAGCAACGGGACTCGATGCGCTTATTGAGCTTCTGCCTCGGGTTCGCCGGCGCTGCATCGAGAAAAAGCTGTTTGTCGAGGCGGGTGCCGATGACGCTCGCAGGCTGGTGAGGGCGGGCGTCGACGGTATTCAGTTCGACAAAGTGCCGGTCGCTGAGCTTGGGCCGCTTGTCGAGGAGCTACATAGAATCGATCCTCATGTGGCCTTGGTTGCAGCGGGCGGGATTCGTCCCGACAACGCGGCCGAGTACGCGTCGACCGGCGTTGATGGCCTCGTGACCACGTCCTGCTTCACAGCGAATCCCGTCGACATGAGCGTCAAGATGTTCGCCTAGCGCGTCGCTGCGCGTTTGCCCGGACAAACGCGCCCAATAATAAAATGCTTCTTTCTTCGCGGGTCCATGCTTGCCAAACACAGTTGCGGTGGAATAGTTCTTGTTTGGGTCCGATAGGCCGTAAGACAGGAACTATTCCACCGCAACTTATCGGGATGCGCTACTGGTTCATGTTGCCGTGGATGTAGGGGGTGACCTCGGGGGAGATATGGTCGCAGCCCAGCTCGCGCAGCGCGGACTCGATAGCGGCGGGCAGCGGGGTCTTGCCCTTGTCGTCGACGGCGGCACCGCCGAGGGCGGCGATCTTGGCGACATCTGCGGGTGCGGCCTCGATATGCATGCAGCCGCCGACCAGGCGTGCGCGGACCTGAGCTAAGTCAAGATCGTGCAGGTAATCCTCGCAGGCGCGGATTAAATCGACCTTCTCGCGCGTAAGCTCCTCGCCCGTGGGGACGCGCGTGGCAAGGCAGGCTCCCGCCGGCAGGTTCCAAACGGGATAGCCCCATGCGCGCAGCAGCTCGCGCTCTTCGTCCTTGGTAAAGCCGACCTCCATAAGGGGTGAGCGTACGCCGAGCTCTTCTGCCGCACGCATGCCGGGGCGGTAGTCACCGCGATCGCTTGCATTGCTGCCATCGATGACGGTGGGAAAGCCGAGCGACTTGGCGTGGTTGACGATGGCGGTAAAGCCAGCGTGCTTGCAGTGGTAGCAGCGATTGGCATCGTTGCAGGCTACTTGGGGGAGCTGCAGCTGATCGACCGAAAGATTGAGCACGGGGAGCTTAAAATGCGCCCCTTCATTGGCTTGTCCATCAACGGATCGCTCAAACGAGGCCTGTTCGGGCGTGCCGATGAGCGGCGTGGTGAGATGGACGAGGAGGGTATTGGTAGGCATGATGCGGGCGCATACGGCGGCCAAAAAGCTGCTGTCAACGCCGCCGGAAAACCCGATAGCCACGCGCCCGTATGCCAAAAGCAGCTGCTCGAGCGCCGATAGCTTGTCTTGAAGCTCCTCTGCGGGTGCCGTGGTGTCTGAAAGCATGAAAGTTCCTTACAGTAATTAAAGCTCGGATGAAACTATAATCCCACCGAGCTGCTTGTCATAAGACTTCCAGCTATGTAACGAAAGTGCAATATGCTATATACGTTATATACAAGCTTGTAAAGTGCGGTAGAGTGGCAGTAATGCAATCCGGCGAGGGGGACCGATATGATCAAGGCTGTTATTTTTGACATGGATGGAACGCTGGTCGATACCGAGCGTTTGGGGATTAGGGCCTGGAAGGCAGGCGCCGCTGAGCTGGGGCTCGCGATTGATGATGCGCTGATCCATCAGTTTATCGGTCGCACGCTACCCGATGTCATGGACATCCTCGATAAGCATTACGGCAGCCACGAGACCGCCGAGGCGATCTATGTCCGCCACAAGGAGATTCGCGACGAGATGGTCAAGACCGAGCTGGAGCTTAAGGCCGGCGCCGCCGAGTGCCTAGACGAGCTGCTGGCTGCGGGCTATCACGTGGGTCTAGCGACGTCGTCGCGCCACGTTACCGCCGAGCGCAACCTTAAAGCATTCGGCCTCTTTGACAAGTTTGAGACCGTGACCTGCGGCGACGACGTTGTGCACGGCAAGCCCGACCCCGAGATGTATCTGCTCGCCTGCGAGCGCGCGGGCTTTGCTCCCGAGGAATGTGCCGTGGTCGAGGATTCGCGCAACGGCTGCGTCTCGGGCATTACGGCCGGCTGCCACGTCTTTGCCGTTCCTGACATTGTTCCGCTGCCGCAGGACGTGGTGGATGGCTGCGAGGCCGTGCTCGATACGTTGTTCGACCTGGCGGCGGCGGTCAAGGCCGTGCGCTAGACAGTTGCGGTGTTGAAACGAGCAATTGCCCACGTTTGCGCTTAAGCAAAAGGGGCCCGGCAATGGTCGGGCCCCTTTTGCTTAGGCGGCGACATAGCATACTTGCGGGCGTGCTATAGATACGCGCCGAGGTTGATGGCCGTGGCGTCGGCCTGGCTGCTTGCCTGGGTGCTGGCGCGCTCCAATAGGAACGGACGCACCAGTTCTTGGCGGTTGATATCCTCGGCGGCGGTGACTGCGGTGACGGTGCGCGCTGCAGAGCCGACGCGGATATGCTTGGTCTTTGCCGGGGTCTTGTTCTCGATTTGCTCCATGAGCAATTGAACGCCCTTGCGGCCAATCTCGTAGCCCGGGGGCGCTACCGTAGTGAGCGGGACCGATCCGCTCCAAGCGAGCGGGTTGCCATCGCAGCCTGCTACGCGTACCTGCCCGGGGACAGAGATGCCCTTGTCGACCAGTGCCGAGATAACGCCCGAGGCCAACACGTCGGTCAGGCCGACGACAAAATCGGGGCGTTCGTCGGCGGGGCGCGCGGCGATTTGGGCGCCGATGCCGTAGCCGTCGGCGGCGGTATTCCATTCGCCGGCGTCGATGACTTCGATCTTGATATCGGGGTGTAGGGCGAGTGCCTTATGAATGCCAAGGACGCGCAGGGTGAGTTGCATAAATGCTGCTCGGCCGACGACGACAATATGGTGCGCGCCGCGGGCGATGGCGAGTTCGGCAATGATGCGACCCTGGGCCTCGTTGTCGGCCGCTACGTAGTAGCCGGGCTCGGAGCAATGGATGTCCAGATGGACGATCGGCACGGGCATCTTGGTCATGGCGGGGTGCCAGTCGGGGGATGCCATGGGCTGAACCATGACGCCGGACATCTGGGTGCCCATAAAGTAGCGCAGGTAATGGTCCTCGAGAATATCGTCGTTATCGGCGTTGGCGATGAGCAGGTCGTAGCCGTGCTTGCGGGCCTCGTTGTGGGCGCCGCTGGCGATTTGGAGTGAAAAGCCGTGGTCGAGACGGGGGAGCACCAGGCCAAAGGACTTGGTGGCGCCGCCCGCGAGCTGACGAGCGCTTTGGTTGGGCAGGTAGCCCAGTCGATTGATGGTTTCGTTAATGAGCTTGAGGGTCTCGGGACGCAACTTTTCGGGATGGTTGAGCGCGTTGGAAACCGTGCCCAACGAAACCCCGGCTTCGCGCGCGACGTCGCTGATTTTAACCTTTGCCATAGCGGCCCCTTTGATGCGTTTCAAGTACAAGCCAGATTGTAGCATCCTAAACCTACCAAAAAGGGACAGGTTTATTTTGGCAGGTTTATCTGGGGAAACGCCGTTGCCAGCGCGACTGCCACGAAGGTGCCTGTCCCCATTGTGGTGGTTTGGACCGGCTGGACGTGTGTGCATCGGGTGGTATCTAAGTTGAGATACCACTTCTGGTATATCAGCTTGCGTTTGCGTGAGTACAATACTCGAACGTTATGCGTCTCAGCGCCCCCTGTGCGTGGACGTTTTGCAGTCAAGCGGACGAAGGGATTTATCCTATGTGCGGAATTGTCGGCTACACCGGCTCTGATATTGCAAAGAACATCCTGGTCACAGGCCTCAAGCGTATGGAGTATCGCGGCTATGACTCCTCGGGCGTCGCGCTCGAGGTGGGCGAGGGCGCCGCGGCGCACCTCGACGTCATCCGCCGCGTGGGCAAGGTCGCGGGCCTGGAGAGCGAGCTTTCCAACATCGACAGCGACGCTACCTGCGGTATCGGCCACACTCGTTGGGCCACCCACGGCAAGCCCTCCGTCGTTAACGCTCACCCCCACACCAGCTGCGACGGTCGTATCGCCATCGTCCACAACGGCATCATCGAGAACTTCGCCGAGCTGCGCGAAGAGCTGGAGGGCCGCGGCCACCACTTTAAGAGCGAGACCGATACCGAGGTCTTCGCGCATCTGATCGAAGAGGCTTATGCCGAGACGCACGACCTGATGGCCTCCGTGCGCGAGGCTTGCACCCACGTGGTCGGTGCCTATGGTCTGGCCGCCGTGTGCGCTGACGAGCCCGGCGTGATCGCCGTGGCCCGCAAGGATTCCCCGATCGTGGTCGGCGCGGGCGAGACCGGCGCCTATGTCGCCTCCGATGTCATCGCGCTCATCGACGCCACCCGCGATGTCGTGGTGCTCGAGGACGGTCAGTTTGCCAAGCTCACGCCCGCAGGCGTCGAGTACACCGACGAGGCCGGCAACGTTATCGAACCCAAGGTCACTCACATCGACTGGGACCTGGACATGGCAGAAAAGGGCGGTTATCCCGACTTTATGCTCAAGGAAATCCACGAGCAGCCGCGCGTCGTGCGCGACACGCTGGTCGGTCGTATGACGCCGGCCGGCGAGCTCGACATCGACGAGCTGGGCCTTTCGCTCGAGGAACTCAACGACATCGACCGCGTCTACGTGATCGCTTGCGGAACCAGCTATCACGCTGGCCTCATTGCTAAGAATCTCATCGAGGGCTGGGCTCGCATCCCCACCGAGGTTGAGGCGGCCAGCGAGTTCCGCTATCGCAACCCCATCATCACGCCGACGACGCTCGTCGTGGCCGTGTCCCAGTCGGGCGAGACGGCCGACACTCTCGCCGCCATCCGCGACGCGCGCATCAAGGGCGCCAAGGTCTTCGGCATCACCAACGTGGTGGGCAGCCCCGTGGCGCGTGAGAGCGACGGCGTCATCTACACCAAGGCCAACAAGGAGATCGCGGTCGCCTCGACCAAGAGCTTCATCGGCCAGGTTGTGAGCCTGACGCTGCTGGCCCTGCTGCTGGCGCAGGTCAAGTACCGCCTGACCACCAAACAGGCACGCATGCTGTTCCGCGAGCTTTCCGATACTGCCGAGCAGATCCAGTGGATTTTGGACACGCAGACCGATGCCGTGCATGAGGCTGCCCTGCTGTGCAAGGACGCGCAGTCGGCGCTGTTCGTGGGCCGCGGCATGGGTGCCGCTATTTCCTACGAGGGCGCGCTCAAGCTCAAGGAAGTCAGCTACCTGCACGCCGAGGCATATGCCGCCGGTGAGATGAAGCATGGCCCCATTGCCCTGATCGACCCGGGCTTCCCTGTCATCGCTGTGGCCACCAAGAGTGCCACCTACGACAAGACCGTGTCGAACCTTATGGAGTGCAAGGCGCGCGGCGCCAAGGTCATCGTTGTTGCCACCGAGGGCGACGAGGAGATCAACAAGATCGCCGACTGCATCATTCGCGTGCCGGCAGTCCGCGACGTGTTCAGCCCCATCACGGCGAGTGTCCCGCTGCAGCTGCTCGCCCGCGAGGTCGCCATCCTGCGCGGTTGCGACGTTGACCAGCCCCGAAACCTCGCCAAGAGCGTCACGGTAGAGTAATTGGTTCCGCCGTTCTAGCGACTAAGGCCCGGCTCCGCATCAAGACGGAGCCGGGCCTTGTTTCATTTGCCCGGATAAAACCTGCCAAAATAAACCTGTCCCTTTTTGGCAGGTTAGCGGAGCTTGCTGGTCTCGAAGTACTCGGGGAACTGGTCCAGAACCTCGGTCTGGTTGCGGAACATCATATGCAGGTGCTTGCTGACCAAAAAGCTCG
>CAUADW010000074.1 GCA_958427895.1 uncultured Collinsella sp. | reverse complement strand
GAGCTCCTCGACGGCAGCCTTCAGATGGCCATACACGCTCGCATAGGCGATCGTGATGCCCTCGTCCTCGGGCTGATAGCTCGACCAGGTGTTATAGGTGTCGAGGTAGTAGCCCAGGTTCTCGGTCAGCACGGGGCCGTGGAGCGGGCAGATGATCTGGATGTCCAGGTCGGCGGCCTTCTTGAGGACGGCCTGCACGAACTTGCCGAACTTACCGACGATGCCAAAGTAGTAGCGGCGAGCCTCGCAAGCCCACCCTTCCGGATCCTCGATGTCGTTGGCGCCAAACTTGCCAAAGCCGTCGGCACTAAAGAGCACCTTGTCGGTGGACTCGTAGGAGAAGATCACCTCGGGCCAGTGAACGTTGGGGGCGCCGATAAAGGTCAGGCTGTGGCCGCCCAGGTCGAGCACATCGCCCTCTTTGACGACCATCTTGCGCTCGGGGTAGTCGGTGCCAAAGTAGTTGACCATCATGCGGAAGGCGCCCATGCTAGCCACAATCTGGGCCTGGGGATAGCGCTCCATAAAGGCAGCGATACCGGCAGAGTGATCGGGCTCCATGTGATGGACGACCAGGTAATCGGGCGTACGACCATCGAGCACGGCCTCGAGGTTGCCGAGCCACTCGTCGACAAAGCCAGCGTCGACCGAATCGGCGACAGCAATTTTATCGCCCAAGATAACATAGCTGTTGTATGCCATGCCGTTCTCGGACACGTCGTACTGGCCCTCGAACAGGTCAATGTCGTGATCGTCGACGCCAATGTAGCGGATATCCTTGGTGATCTCCATCAGGCAAAGCCTCCTAGATAGACAAAAGAACCCGTCTATCATAACACTCACCTTCATAGCCACGGCTATCCGTCAGCATCCTTACCGATTGTTATTGAGGCAGAATATACCGCCGTTTACCTGCGCAAACTATGAGCGTGGTATCGCCGTGCTATGTCGAATAATGAGCTGGCCGGGAATACGAATGGCAACGGTTTTGCCCGCCGTACCCGCCTCGGGAACCGCATGCTCGAATACCTCGCGTCCGCGCTGATGTAGATCGAATCGCACGGTCGTGAGCTCGTTGTGTGCCACAAAATCATCGAGTGAATCGTCGACGCCCACCACGCTCACGTCCTCGGGCACGCGCAGGCCGCTATCACGCAGCGCGGCAATCGCGCCATTTGCCATCTGATCGTTTGCCGCGTAAATCGCCGTCATAGTGCTGTCGTGCTCGGCCAGGTACCTGCCGGCCTCGTAGCCGCTGTTGGCAGACCAGTCGCCCTCGAGCGGCTCTTCCGGCTCGATGTGTTTACGCTCGAGCGCATCCTGCCAACCGGCGCGGCGAAATTGCTCGTCGACCGAGAACGACGGGCCGCCGATATAGCGAATCTGCTCGTGCCCCAGCTCAAACAGGTGATCCATAAGCAAGAGCGAGCAGCCGTAATGATCGGAGTCGACCGTGGTCACCCGCGGGTGCGCGTACATGGTAACGATGACCGTGCCAATGCCCGGCAGTGGATCAAACGTCTCAAAATCGGGCGCCATGCGGCTCATGCCGATGATGATGCCGTCCACCGGCAATGCGGCCATACGACGCGTGGCCTCGGCAAGCGAAAACTCCTCGGTCTTGGACATCTCGACCAGCGTGATGGCGCAATTATGCTCGCGAGCAGCGCTGGCGATGCCGTCGATCATTGAGAGGTTGCCAAACTTGGTGACATCGTTGACGCATAGGCCAACCGAATGGTATCGACCGTCGCGCAGCGAGCGACCGGCATAACTCGGACGAAAGCCGAGCTTTTGCATAGCGGACTGCACGCGCTGGCGCGTCTGCTCGTTAACGTTGGGCAAGCCGTTGGCGACGCGCGAAACCGTCTGCTGCGAAACGCCAGCAGCGCGGGCGACGTCGGCCATGGAGACCGGACGCGTACCTGTATCGTTGGACGGGCGCCTTGCCACAGGATCACCTTCACCCTTGCGAGATCTGAATAGCGTGAATGCCGGCCCGGGCAGGAGTTTAGCCCGCGCCGAGGCCCGCTATCGTCGGACGCATGTTAACGTACTCTACTTTTTCAATCCGCATCTCTTCTGCTTTATAAGTCCATACGGCAATACCGTTCACGGCTGAATTTCTACCGATTACCAGATTCTGAAAAAGTGACAAGCGTTGTGTTATGAGTACGTTAACATAGCCCGTAACGTGCGGCATCGTGAACACTTGGTTCATGCCACTTCAAGTTGTTAACGTACTCATAACGGCGCAAAACTTACCCGTACGCGCCAAGGAAAGGACTCCCATGACCACCCCCGACGAAAAGACACTCGCCACGCTCACCAAGCTGTTTGAGGAGGAGTTTGGGCCCATCGGCGACCGCCAGGTGCTCTATGTGCACGCGCCCGGCCGCTCCGAGATCAGCGGCAACCACACCGACCACGAGGGCGGCCACGTCATCGCCGGCTCGCTCGATGTCGCTGTCGACGGCATCGCCGTGGCAACCGACTCCAACAAGGTCCGCATTGCCGATGAGGGCTACCCTACCTTTGAGATCACGCTCGACACGCTGGATGTTCAGGAGTCCGAGAAGGGCACGTCCGCAAGCCTCGTGCGCGGTATGGCCCACGAGGTCGCAGCCCTTGGCGTTGAGCCCCAAGGCTTCGACTTCGCCTTCACCTGCTCTGTCCCCTCGGGCGGCGGCCTTTCCAGCTCCGCTGCTGTCGAGGCGGCATACGGTCGCGCCATGGAGACGCTCTGGGGCGCACCCGCCATCGAGCCCGTCGCGCTCGCCCAGATGAGCCAGCGCACCGAGAACAACTACTATGGCAAGCCCTGCGGTCTGATGGACCAGGCCGCTGTGTGCCTGGGCGGCCTTGCCTACATGGACTTTGAGGACCAGGCTCAGCCTAAAACCCAGAAGCTCGAGCTCAACTTTGAGGATCACGGTTATGCGCTCGTGCTCGTTAAGGTCGGTGCCGACCACGTGGCCGCCACCGATGACTATGCCGCCGTTCCGCGCGAGATGCAGGACGTCGCCGCCGAGTTTGGCAAGGCACGCCTGTGCGAGGTAAACGTGGCGGACTTTGACGCCAAGCTCCCCGAGCTGCGCGCCAAGCTGGGCGACCGTGCCTGCCTGCGCGCCGTTCACTACTGGTACGAAAACGGCCTGGTCGACAAGCGCTGGGCAGCCCTGAACGCCGGCGACATCGACCAGTTCCTGGTCCTGACGCGCGAGTCCGGCGCCAGCTCTGCCATGTACCTGCAGAATGTTGTTGCCAAACTGGGTTCCGAGCAGCCTTCCATGTATGCCCTGGCGCTGGCCGAGCATGTGCTCGACGGCCGTGGCGCCGTTCGTATTCACGGCGGCGGCTTTGGCGGTACCATCCAGGCCTTCGTGCCGCTCGATCTGGTCGATACCTTCATCACCAAGATGAATAGCTGGCTGGGCGAAGGCTCTGCCCGCCACTACGCAATTTCTGACAAGGGGGCTTACGCGGCATGGCTGTAATGACTGACATGCGCGAGGCCGCGCAGGGCCTGATTGAGTATGCCATCCACCGGTCTATGATCGGCCAGGACGATCGCATCTGGGCCTACAACACCATTTTGGAGTGCATCGGCGCCTCGGGCCCCGCGCTCGATATGACCTGGACGCTGCAGACCGAGAAGCTCTCGCTCTTGCACCCCGATACCCTGCCCAACTTTGACCTTGAAGGCACGCTTGTCGCGCTTTCCGAGACTGCCGTTGCCAACGGTGCCACCGAGGACACGGCGTCGGGCCGCGACCGCATCGCCATGCGCATCATGGGCATGCTCATGCCGAGGCCTTCGGTTGTAAACGAGGAGTTCAACGGACGCATGGGCGTCAACGAGCCCCGCGCCGCGACCGACTGGTTCTACGGCCTGTGCTGCGACGCCGGCTACGTGCGCCGTGCCGCCATCGCGCGCAACATCAAATGGAACACCCCAACCAACTGGGGCGACCTGGAGATTACCATCAACCTGTCCAAGCCCGAGAAGGACCCGCGAGATATCGCTGTGGCAGGTGCAGCCAAGAACACGGGCGAGAAGTATCCCGCCTGCCAGCTCTGCATCGAAAACGAGGGCTATCCCGGACGCTCCGCCGCAGCCGACGGCGGCGCCCATCCCGCCCGCCAGAATCTGCGCGTTATTCCCATTCAGCTTAATGGCGAGCGCTGGGGCTTCCAGTACAGCCCGTACGCGTACTTTAACGAGCACTGCATTGCCATGAGCTCCGAGCATCGTCCGATGCACGTCGACCGCAAGGGCCTGACCTGCCTGCTCGACTTTGTGGACCTGTTCCCGCACTATTTCATTGGCTCCAACGCCGACCTGCCCATCGTGGGCGGCTCGATCTTGTCGCACGACCACTTCCAGGGTGGCGCGCACGAGTTCCCCATGATGCATGCCGCCGAGGTCTCGCAGTTTAGCGTGCCCGGTTTTGACCAGGTCAGCGGTACCGTGCTGCAGTGGCCGCTCTCGGTGCTGCGCCTGCGCTCGCATGACCGCGCTCAGCTGCTCGACGCTGCCGAGAAGATTATCCTCGCCTGGCGCGAGTGGACCGATGAGTCTGTGGGCGTCATCGCGTACACAGCCGATGGCGTGGCGCACAACACCGTGACGCCCGTCATCCGCCGCGTCGACTCTCGCGGAAATGCCGGCGGCGAAATCTACGAGGCCTACCTGGCGCTTCGCTGCAACATCACGACCGACGAGCATCCGCTGGGCGTGTTCCACCCGCATGCCGAGTACCACCACATTAAGAAGGAGAACATCGGCCTGATCGAGGTCATGGGCCTGGCCATTCTGCCGCCGCGCCTGGTTCCCGAGCTTGGCGCTGTCCGTGAGCATCTGCTGGCAGCCAAGGCCGATGCCAGCTACGACCTTGCCGGCGCGCTCGAGGGCGACGACCTTTGCCGCAGCCACGCCGCGTGGGCCGAGGACGTCTTTGCCCGCCGCGCCGCCCAGCTTACGGCCGACAACGCCATCGACATCCTGCACGAGGAGGTCGGCGTGGTGTTTGGCCACGTACTCGACAACGCCGGCGTCTTTAAGTGGGACGAAGCCGGCCGCGCCGCCCAGCAGCGCTTTATCGACTCGCTGTAGAGCACAGACCCGGGCGCTCAACGGCAGCCCCACGACATAGCCACCTACACGACCGCGGCGCCCGCCGGCAACATCGCCGGCGGGCGCCGTTTTCTGATGCAAGGGTAACTAATTTGCACCAAAACAAGGAGTGTCCCAAACTGCCGGCAGAAAAAGAACGTCCCCAGATGCCTACCTAAACCCTCACATTATTCGATGGAAAAACGTGGTTACCTCCCACATTATTCGATGGAAAAACGTGGTTTACTCCCACATTTTTCGATGGAAAGACCAAGACGGTCTTATACTAACCATGATCGTTAGGGGGCAGTATGCAGCGACAGCTAATGGACGAACTCATCGCTTGGAAATCTAGGGCAAACCGCAAGCCCCTCCTGCTTAAGGGGGCCCGCCAGACGGGAAAAACCTGGCTTCTCAACGAATTCGCAGGCCAGCAGTATCAAAACGTCATCCGTTTTGACTTTATGCTCGAACCGGGCGTACGTTCGCTGTTCGACGGAAGCCTTGACCCCAAACGCATCATCTCCCAGATAGAGCTCCTGCGCGGCCAGACCATAACGCCGACAGACACACTCATCATCTTCGACGAAATCCAAGAGGCACCGCGTGGCATCACCTCGCTCAAATACTTCAACGAGCTGGCGCCGGAATACCATATCGTGGCAGCCGGCTCCTATATGGGGCTCGCGCTCCGACGCGAAAACGAGTCGTTCCCCGTCGGCAAGATTGACCAGCTTACCATGCGCCCCATGGGGTTTGTCGAGTTCGTTCGTGCCGTCGATGGCGATCCGCTCGCAGATGCCATCCTTGCCGCAGACATGGACCTGCTGGCAAACGTTTCCGAAAAGCTCGAGCGCCTGCTCAAGGAATACCTCGTTGTCGGTGGCATGCCAGAAGTTGTCTCCGCTTTCGCCACCTCCCACGATTTCATCGAGGCTCGCAGGCTTCAGCAGCAAATCATCGAAGCTTACGAATCCGATTTTGGCAAGCATGCGCCAGCCCGCATCGTCGAGCGCATGAGGCTGGTTTGGAAATCCCTTCCCGGCCAGCTCGCAAAGGAAAACAAGAAGTTCGTCTACGGTGCGCTCCGCCCCGGGGCGCGCGCACGCGATTTTGAGGAAAGCCTCCAGTGGCTCATGGACTATGGAATCGTTCATAAGGTACCACGTGTTTCCGCCCTAAGAGCACCGCTCACAAGCTACGAGGATCTCTCGGGCTTCAAGCTGTTCTGCATCGACACCGGCATCCTCGGAGCACTCTCCGGCCTCTCGCCAGCCATTGTTCTGAACGGGCCCGCTGTTTTTACGGAGTTCAAAGGCTCGCTGACCGAGCAATACGTCGCACAGGAGCTTTTGCTCCAAGGCAAAACTCCCGCGTATTGGTCATCCTCCTCCGGCAATGCAGAGACTGACTTTGCCATCGACCATGCGGGGACCGTGCTTCCGCTCGAGGTCAAGGCGGCAGAGAACCTCAAAGCAAAGAGCCTGAGGATTGCCTGCGAGAAGTTCAAGCTCGAGCGCTGCGTGAGAACATCGTTAGCGGCATATAGAGACGAGGGCACGCTCGTCAACATTCCGCTCTGGGAGATTGGGCAAATCGACAAGCTGGCATAGGCGCTGTGGAGGGGGTGTCCCGTAAGGAGTGTCCCAAACTGCCGGCAGAGACGATATGAGCAGGACATAAAAACATTGAGAGCCCCTGCTGCATGAAAGACCGCGGATTAGGCCGACAATGGTGAGTGTCTAATTCAGCCGCGGCGGCCACGCCGCATTCATGGAAGGGGCTCCCATGCTCGATACTACCACCTTCGTCGGCCTCGACGTCCACGCCCGTTCGATAAAGGCCGTCTCCCTCGACGTCATGACCGGGGAGGTGCGCTGCGCGACCTTCGGCTACGACGCCGGCGCCGTCGCGGGGTGGGTCCGTTCCGTGGACCCTAAGGCCAGGTGCGTGTACGAGTCCGGGGTCACGGGATTCGACCTGCAGAAGAGGCTCTCCGGCCTTGGGGTCGACTGCGTGGTCGGCGCCGTCTCGAAGATGATCAAGCCCAGCGCGGACAGGCGCAGGAAGAACGACCGCAACGACGCCGAGTTCCTCGCCCGCATGCTGTCGGTCGGCAACGTGGTCGAGGTGTGGGTCCCCGACGACGAGTGCGAGGCCGCCCGCGACCTGACCAGGGCGCTCGAGGACGCGAGGGACGACCTCTCGCGCTCGAAGCAGCGGCTCTCCAAGTTCCTGCTCAGGCACGGGCTCGCCTTCGACGAGAGGACGCCCACCGGCCGCAGGAAGGGCAACTGGACCCGGGCGCACTGGTCCTGGATCGAGTCGATAGGGTTCGCGGAGGGGGCCGACAACGAGGCGCTCGCCTACTACGTCGACGCGGTCAGGCGGGCGGCGGAGGACAAGGCGCGGCTCGAGGGGCTCGTCGAGGCCGAGGCCCGCAAGCCCAGGTGGAGGAGGAGGGTCGACTCCCTGCGCTGCCTCAAGGGCGTCGACACCGCGACGGCCGCCGACCTCGTGTTCGAGGCCGGCGAGTTCTCGAGGTTCAGGAATGCCCGGTCGTTCGCCGCATGGGTCGGCTTGACGCCCTCCGAGCACTCCAGCGGGGAGAGCGACCGCAGGGGCGCGATCACCAAGGCGGGCAACAAGCACCTGAGGAAGGCGCTGGTCGAGGCCGCGTGGCACTACCTGACGTGCTCCGCGCGGCCGAAGGAGCCCGCCAGGGGCCAGGCCCCGGACCCGGGTGTTAGCGCTACTGTAAAAACAACCGATTCCGCCAACGCACATTAACCGATTC
>CAUADW010000073.1 GCA_958427895.1 uncultured Collinsella sp. | reverse complement strand
CCGCACATGTGCGGATGAATGTGGGAGGTGTTCGGATAAAGTCGATAATCAAGGGTAGTCAAAAAAGCTCCGTCCCAAATTAGCTACCTTGCTCTGGCGGGCGGGAGCAGGTAAGATATACCGAGCGCCTAGCGCGTTCGATGGGTTCGGATGACGACATGTTCCGAATCTGGTCAGGTCCGGAAGGAAGCAGCCATAAGGAGCCTCTGTCGGGCATCCGAATCCATCGAACGCACGGGCTTTCTTTTTGCGCGGTTTTACCAAACCGCGCAATGCTCGACGCTGCGCGCCACCCAGAGCGACAATTTGTCATTCAAAAGGCAAGGCATGACCAGAAGGTCTATGCCTTGCCTTTTTCATGCCAACTTGTTCGCTCTGGGTGGCGCTCGCTGGCTTTGCCAAAACATCGATGGCTACGCGGTCCAGGAGGCGGCGAGGTATTTGGTGTCTCGCTGGTCCTCGGCTGCGCCTGCGGGATCGCTCGACTACCAAACACCTCGCCGCCGGCCGGGCCCCGTCGTCCAAAAATCACCCGTAAAGGCGCGTTTATCTAATTTAATCTATCCCTTGCGGAATGCGGCTTGCTGGCGTTGTCTGGGCATTGATGGTTACGTGGTTCAAGAGGCGGCGGTGCTGTTGCTTGAATTTTTGCAGTTAAAGAGGCTCGTTTCCCTAGGTTGGGGAAACGAGCCTCTTTTTGTCTCTGGGCTTGTGGATTGGTGAAGGCAGAATGCTCTGTCGGCTATTTTGAGTTCTTGATGCGGCGTGTGGCTGTGGCGGTTATTCCGAGTCCCATGGCGGCGATTCCTGCGAGTGCTATTGCGCTCGGTGCTGTGTCGCCCGTGTTCGCGAGCTTGCCGGCGGTCGTATTTGCTTGCTTGCCGCTGCTCGAGTTCGCCTGCTTGATGGAGCTTGGTAGGGCATCTTTGCCGGTTGCAGGTGGGGCAACGGGCGGTGTCGCCTCGGCGGGTTGCGTTGAGCCGGAGGGAGGCGTCGTCTCGGTCGGTTTCGTTATCTCGGGCGAGGTGGCCTTGTCTGCCGCGGCCTTTGCCTCTTCGTATGCCTTGCAGGCGTCGTCATAGGCTGCTTGCGCCTTTTCCAAATCGCCGAGGAGCGCATTTCGCTTGGCTATGTCCTCGTCGATGTGGGCTTTAGCTTCCTTTGCCTCACTTTCGAAATGCTGAACCTGTTTTTCCTGGCTTTCGAGTCGGCGTTGGTAGGAGTGAAGATCATCTTCATAAGATTTTTCTCGCCTTTCTGCCGCCATGATCTCACTGCGCAACTGCTTAATATGCTCCTTAATAGCTGTGCTGGGCTCCTCGTCGCCGAGTGCTTCAAGTGCCTTATCTAATTCTGCCTGAAGGCCGCTTGTCCGGTTGTGGGCCTCATCGTATTTGGCTTGGGCTGCATCGACGTTCGCTTGCATGGCGGGAAGGGGTTCCCTCCGTTTGGCGGCTTCCGTCACCACCATGTCGTAGATCTCTTGAAAAGCGGCAATGTCATCATCGATTTCCGCAATTTTCTCGGGACTTGCGGCGTCTTTTGCGGCCTCGAGGTTTTTGAGCGCTTCCTGCATGGCTGCATACGCTTTTTCTTTTGCGGCGGCCGCATCTTCCGTCTGCAAGGCAACTGCACCGGTGGGGGAGCTGGTTTCTGCCGCGATCGCCGCTACGGGGGCGATTCCCGCGACAAGTGCCGCGGAAAGGGCGATGCCCACAGTTGCTCGTCTTGCTCTTCTTGCGAGAATGTCGTTCATCTCGGCACCTCATTTCAAGGGTCGGCGACTAACTTGGTAGCACTAATGTAAGTATATCAGGCAGTTTGCCCGTCATTGATCGGGCGTGCGCGTATACCCCTCGATTAACAGCCATTAAATCTATCCCTTAAGGAATGCTGCTCGTTGGCGTTGTTTGGAGCGCGGTGGCGATGTGCTTCAAGAGACAGTGGCATTACCATTTGTTTTTACAAGTAAAGAGGCTCGTTTTCCTAGGTTGGGGAAACGAGCCTCTTTTTGTCTCTGGGCTTGTAGATTGGCGAAGGCGATACGCTCTGGCAGCTATTTTGAGTTCTTGATGCGGCGTGTGGCTGTGGCGGTTATTCCGAGGCCTGCGGCGGCGATTCCTGCGAGTGCGATTGCGCTCGGCGCTGTGTCGCCCGTGTTCGCGAGCTTGTCGGCGGTCGTATCTGCTTGTTTGCCGCTGCTCGTGTTCGCTTGCTTGGTGGAGTTTGGCGAGGTGTCTTTACCGGTCGCGGGCGAGCCGGTGGGCTGTGTCGTCTCGGTCGGTTGCGCCGAGCCGGAGGGAGGTGTTGTCTCGGCGGGTTTCGTTATCTCGGGCGAGGCGGCCGTATCTGCTGCGGCTTTTGCCTCTTCGTATGCCTTGCAGGCGTCGTCATAGGCCGCTTGCGCCTTTTTCAAATTATCGAGGAGCGCATCTCGCTTGGCTGTTTCTCCGTCGAGGTGGGTTTTATTAAACTCTACTTCGCTTTCTAAGAAATAAATCAGGCTTTTCTGACTTTCGAGGCGCATTCGGCAGTGCTCAAGCTTATCTTCACAACGAGATTCTTGCTCTTGTGCATCCATGATCGCCAGTTCCAACTGCCATCTAGTTTCGTAATCCGTGTGGGGGATTTTATTTAATTCTGCCTCAAGGTCTCTTGTTCGGTTGTGGGCCTTATCGCATTCGGATTGGGCTGCATCGATGTCCGCTTGCATGGTAGGAAGGGATTCCTTATATATGGCAGCTCGCGCCAAATTAGTGTCGTAGTTCTTTTGAAAAATGGCAATTTTAGTATCGATTTCCGCAATTTTCTCGGGACTTGCGGCGTCTTTTGCGGCCTCGAGGTTTTTGAGCGCTTCCTGCATGGCTGCATACGCTTTTTCTTTTGCGGCGGCCGCATCTTCCGTCTGCAAGGCAACTGCACCGGTGGGGGAGCTGGTTTCTGCCGCGATCGCCGCTACGGGGGCGATTCCCGCGACAAGTGCCGCGGAAAGGGCGATGCCCACAGTTGCTCGTCTTGCTCTTCTTGCGAGAATGTCGTTCATCTCGGCACCTCATTTCAAGGGTCGGCGACTTACTTGGTAGCACTAATGTAAGTATATCAGGCGGTTAACCCGCTCTTGAATCTCGCCAGAAATGACGAGTTGTTTACGCTTCTTTTGAGCTCACCGTACTATCATGATTCGAATTGAGTGTGAATGATGATAGGGAGCGCCTATACATGATTGAGCTGCTCAGGCGTTTTGGTGGTAAGTTTCGCCGGTATATGGTGATCGGCCCTGCGTGCAAGTTGATCGAAGTGATCTTTGACCTGCTTACGCCGCTGGTGATTGCGCAGATGATCGATAAAGGTATTGGCGCACACGATGTCAACGCCGTCGTCCACTACGGTATGCTGCTTGGCGCCATGGCTGTGATCGGCATTTCGTTTACGCTCGTCTGCCAAAAGATGGCGGCGCTGACCTCGCAGGGCATGGGCACCGATATCCGTGGTGCGCTCTACCAGCACATCAACAAGCTGAGCTATGCCGAGCTTGACCGCTTTGGCACGCCGTCGCTCATCACCCGCATCACCAACGACGTCAACCAGGTCCAGCTTGCCGTGGCGTTGGGCGTGCGCATGCTCATCCGCTGGCCCTTCTTGGCGGTGGGCTCTATGTGCGCGGCCCTTGCCATCGACCTTAAGCTCGGCATGATCTTTTTGATTTGCACGCCCGCCATCGGCCTGGTGTTTTGGTTTGTCATGGCGCGCTGCATTCCGTATTACAGGCAGCTGCAGGCAAAGCTCGACCGCATCGCGCTTATCTGCCGCGAGGGGCTTTCGGGCGCCCGCGTTGTTCGCGCCTTTGTGCGTGAGGACCACGAGTGCGAGCGTTTTGCCCAAGCCGCCGATGACCAGGCCAATACTGCCATCGCGGTGGGTAAGCTCTCGTCGATTCTCAACCCCGTCACGTTTCTTGTGATGAACCTGGGCGTGTGTGCCATCCTGTGGGTGGGCGGCATCCAGGTCAACGTGGGCGAGCTCACGCAGGGTCAGGTCATGGCGTTCGTCAACTACATGACGCAGACCCTCACCTCCATCGTGTACGTCGCCAACCTGGTCGTGGTCTTTACCAAGGCGAGCGCCAGTGCGTCACGTATCAACGAGGTGCTCAATTGCGTGCCGAGCATCACCGACGAGGGCAACCAGCCGGTCGCGCTGCCCAAGCCGAGCGACCTGGCGGGTGGCGCCACTCCCATTTCCGCGCTGAGCTTGAGCCATGCGAGCTTCTCCTTTGGCGCGGGCGCGGCAAATGCCGTGAGCGATGTGACGCTGGAACTCCCGCTGGGCAAGACGCTCGGCATTATCGGCGGTACGGGCAGCGGTAAGTCCACGCTCGTCTCGCTTATCCCGCGCCTGTACGACGCGAGCGCCGGCAGCGTGAGCGTGATGGGCGCCGATGTGCGTACCTGGCCGCTCGATCAGCTGCGCCACGTGGTCGCGACCGTTCCGCAGCGCGCGTCGCTGGTGAGCGGCACCATCCGCAGCAACCTGACCTGGCGTGACGAGTCGGCGACCGATGAGAAGCTGTGGGCGGCGCTCGATATGGCGCAGGCGAGCGAGTTCGTGTGCAACAAGCCGCAGGGGCTCGACGCCCCGGTCGAGGCGGGCGGCAAGAACTTTAGCGGCGGCCAGCGCCAGCGTCTGACTATCGCGCGCGCCCTAGTGGGCTCGCCTCAGATATTGATCATGGATGACTCCGCGTCGGCGCTCGACTTTAAGACCGACGCGGCGCTTCGCCATGCCATCCGCGAGCGCAGCGTTCGCGGTGCCGCCGAGGGCGGGCTGCCGCTCACGACGGTGATCGTAAGCCAGCGCGTCTCGACCGTGCGCGACGCCGACATGATCTGCGTACTCGATCACGGCTCGGTTGCGGGCCTGGACACGCATGACGAGCTGTACGCGACCTGCCAGCTCTACCGCGAGATCTGCCAGTCGCAGCTGCGCCGCGAGGAGCTCGAGGGTCAGCAGGGGAGCGCGACGCCCGCGTCCGCCCCAACCGCCCCCGCATCTGTCTGCGCAAAGGAGGGCTGCTAAATGAATCCGTACACTTCCTCCGGTTCGGTCGCCACGATGACGGCCAACGTGTCCGGCAACGATAGCCTCAACGACCTGGGCGACGGTCCACGCCAGCCCGGCGACCCCGAGCGCTATCCCGTGGGCGCGGTGACCCGCCGCCTGATGGGCTATGTCCGTCCGCATCGCATTTCGTTTGTTGCGTCGTTTGTGAGTGCCGCCATCTCCGTGATTCTGCAACTCTACACGCCGATTCTCATTGGTGAGGGCATCGACCTGATCGTCGCCGCCGGGCAGGTGGACTTTGACGCGTTGCTGCCGCTCGTTATCAAACTCGCGCTCGTCGTGGTAGGTGCCGCGGCCTTCCAGTGGCTGCAGGGCTACTGCGTTAACCGCCTGTCCTACGAGACGGTGCGCGACATGCGTGTGGAGGCGAGCGACAAGCTCGGCCGCATGCCGCTCAGCTTTATCGACAGCCATGCCCACGGCGACCTTATGAGCCGCGTGGTCAACGACGTCGATCAGGTGGGCGACGGTCTGCTGCAGGGCTTCACGCAGCTCTTTACCGGCGTCATCACCATCGTGGGCACGCTTGCGTTTATGCTCTCCATCAACCTGGCCATGACGCTCGTGGTGGTGCTCGTCACGCCGCTTTCCATTTTTGCAGCCGGCGCCATCGCCAAGCTTTCCAACAAAAGCTTTACGGCACAGCAGCGTATTCAAGGGCAGCTCGGTGGTCATATCGAGGAGTACGTAGGCGAGCAAAAGCTTGTCGACGCCTTTGCCTATGGTCCCAACGCCCAGCAGCGCTTCGATGCCCTCAACGCTGAGCTCTACACCGCGGGCGAGCGCGCGCAGTTTATGGGTTCGCTCTCCAACCCCGGCACGCGCTTTATCAATAACATCATCTATGCCGTGGTCGCTGTGATCGGCTGCGTGGGCGTGATCACGGGCGTGCCCGCGGCGCTTACGGTGGGCGGCGTGCAGATTTTCCTGTCCTATGCCAACCAGTACACCAAGCCGTTCAACGAGGTCACCAACGTCATTACGCAGATCCAGACCGCGTACGCCTCGGCGCGCCGCATGTTTGCGCTGCTCGATGCACGCGAGCAGGAGCCCGATGCGCCAGATGCCGTGGAACTTGCCGCCCCGCAGGGCGAGGTCGCCTTTGAGCATGTGGACTTTAGCTACGTGCCCGACCGCAAGCTGCTGCAGGATATCTGCATCGAGGCTAAGCCCGGCATGCGCTTTGCCCTGGTCGGTCCTACGGGCTGTGGCAAGACGACGCTCATCAATTTGCTGCTGCGTTTTTACGATATCGATGCCGGACGCATCATGGTCGATGGCTGGTCTTCGCGTGACTACACGCGCGCAAGCCTGCGCCGTGCCTTCGGCATGGTGCTGCAGGATACGTGGCTGTTCGAGGGCACGGTGGCGGAAAACATCGCCTACGGTTGTCCCGATGCCACGCGCGAACAGGTTGTCGAGGCGGCCAAGCGCGCGCATGCGCACAAGTTTATCGTGCAGCTGCCAGGCGGCTACGATACGGTCATCGGCGAGGACGGCGGTACGTTTAGCCAGGGCCAAAAGCAGCTGCTGTGCATCGCACGCGTCATGCTCACCGACCCGGCTATCTTGCTGCTGGACGAGGCGACCTCGAGCATCGATACCCGCACCGAGTTGCAGGTGCAGGCGGCATTCGACGAGCTCATGGCCGGTCGTACGAGCTTTGTGGTGGCGCATCGCCTGAGCACCATCCGCAACGCCGGCTGCATTCTGGTGATGCGCGACGGCGAGATTATCGAGCGCGGCACGCACGACGAGCTGCTGGCGGCAGACGGCTTCTATGCCGAGCTCTACCGCAGCCAGTTTGCCCAGTAGGGGCTGCCGATTGGCGGCAGATGGTTTACATCTGCGTCGTTAGTACTAAGATATTCATCTAATAAATTGCATTAGTGGCTTTAGTTTTGGGGGAAACGAGGCAACGTGACTATGACATGCTCTTTGGTGGTTAACAGCAAGAGCGGTAATACCAGGATGGTTTCGGGCGCGATCAAGCGCACTCTGCAGGCTGCGGGCGTTGAGTTTGTCCATGCCGCGGCGTTGAGCGACGATGCGGATGCAGATCAGGTTGCGCTCGAGGCGCAGGGCGCCTGCGCGGCCGACACGGTGCTCGTCGGTTTTTGGTGCGACAAGGGCGCGTGCACGCCTTCGGTTACCGCGCTGCTCTCCGCTCTGCACGGCAAGCGCGTCTTTCTGTTTGGTACCTGCGGTTTTGGCGCCGACCAGAGCTATTATCAGCAGATTATCAATCGCGTGACCTCCAATTTGGCCGAGGATGCCGAGCTTGCGGGCTGGGCGATGTGCCAGGGCAAGATGGGCCCCTCGGTCAAGCAGCGTTACGAGGCAATGCTTGAGCAAGAACCCGAAAACGCGCGCTATAAGATGCTGCTCGACAACTGGTTTGCCGCAAAGGACCATCCCACCAAGGAAGATTTGGACAACATGGCCACAGCCGCAAAGAAGGCCGTGCTGGGGGAGTAGCTCCCATCGCTGACGGCGGTCGGTCCATCTTTCTAAATGTAACGTCCTCCCGGGCGTCGGGTCACGAAGTTCCCTGCTCTACAGTCCTGCGCAAGACGAAGGCCACATTAAGTGGCCTTCTTTGCGTGCGGAACTCGCGATGAACTTCGTGCCCCGCCGTCCGGGAGGACGCCTCTTTATTGATGGGAGGCCTGATAGGTCGATGGTTCCGTGCCCGGATGCGTCCAAAGTGGGACGGGCTTTCCGGATGGGCAGGCTTTCGAAAAATGCGTCCCGGAATTTGCCTTTGGAATGGGACGTAGTTTCCCGTTGAGGTGCTTTGCGGAAAGTGTATCCCACTCTGGGCGGTCGAAGTGGGACACACTTTCCCAAAGGCGCTCCAACGGGAAATTGCGTCCCATTATTCGGTCAAGAAACGGGATGCATTTTCCCAATGAGAGCAAAACCGGAAAATGCATCCCACAATCAGCCCGGGACTGCGGACAAAAAGTTGGACCGTTGAGGTCCGGAACGGAGTCCGCATGGC
>CAUADW010000072.1 GCA_958427895.1 uncultured Collinsella sp. | reverse complement strand
TGCCGAGCGCCCATCCGATTACGGGCATGCCGGCCTGGAAGCCGCCAAAGAACAGGCCGAGCACTACGGCGACCTTAAGGTTGATCTTCTTCATGCCAAGGCCCTTGCAGATGGATACGGCAAAGGCGTCCATCGAAAGGCCGATAGCGAGCAATACGAGCTCTGCGAGTCCCATAGTCTGGCTCCCTCTCTGCGGGCGGGCCCGCGTGTACCTCTTGTGGGAGTAACAAAAAAGACCCGTGGCGTACGCGTTGTGCGCACAGCCACGAGTCTCGTTCATTAAGGCAAGCCAGACCGCATCGGCCAGTATGTTGACTTGCCGCGCCACCGGAGGCGAACCCGGTCACGCGACTACTCCCTCATTTATGCGAATCCCGATGCTACCACATAAGCAGCTCATTTGGATTGGGGCTCTCAGCTGTGTTCGCTCATTCTGTAAGCATCGGATTTTGCGGGCGTCACAGGGGCAAACCGTGAGAAACTTATTGACGTTTATGGAGCGTATACGATGGGAGCGATGCCTTGGATAAGAACGAGCTGCAAAAGCGTATGGAACAGGCCATTCGCCTGACGGCACCTGGCCAGCCGATCCGCACCGCCCTCGACATGATCATTGCCGGTCACCTGGGTGCCCTTATCTGCGTCGGCGACACCGAAAACGTGCTCGCTGCCGGTAACGACGGCTTCCCGCTCAACATTTCGTTTACCTCGAACCGCCTGTTCGAGCTTTCCAAGATGGACGGTGCCATCGTTATCGATGGCGACCTCACCCAGATCCTGCGCGCCAACTTCCACCTCAATCCCGATCCCTCGCTTGCCACGAGTGAGACGGGCATGCGTCACCGTACTGCCGCTCGCATGTCGGTGCTCACCGACGCCATCGTGATCTCGGTTTCGGCTCGTCGCGCCGTCGTTAACGTGTACGTTCACGGCAAGAGCTACGAGATCCAGCCCGTCACCACCATCATGAGCTCGGTCAACCAGCTCGTCGCCACGCTCCAGACTACCCGTCAGTCGCTCGACCGCTCCCTGCTGCGCCTGACGGCCCTCGAGCTCGACGACTACGTCACGCTCGCCGACATTACCGGTATTTTCTCGAGCTTCGAGATCATGCAGCAGGCAAAGACCGAGCTTAAGGATTGCATCGTCAAGCTGGGCAACCAGGGCAAGCTCGTGCAGATGCAGCTTGAGCAGCTCGCGGGCTCCAGCATGGATACCGAATACGACCTGATGATCCGCGACTACGCAAGCGATTCTTCCGAGGCAAACGCCGAGAAGATCCGAGCCGAGCTTGCCCGTATGACGCCTAAGGACCTGTCTGACCCGCAGCATGTGGCGGCGGTTCTGGGTTATGACGACTTGGACGAGGACTCCGTCATGACGCCGCTGGGCCTGCGCACGCTTTCGCGCGTGTCCGTCGTGCGCGACGGCGTGGCCGAGAAGATCGTCGACGAGTACGGCTCGCTGCAGGAGCTCATGGACGACATCAGCGAGGATCCGGAGCGCTTGGGCGACTTTGGCGTCAACAACCCTGCCATTCTTGCGGACTCGCTGTACCGCATGAAGGGCACCAAACAGGGGAACGCATAATGGCGCCCGTATGCGCCGTGGTCGTTGCCGGCGGCAGCGGCCAGCGCTTTGGAAATCCCGGCGGCAAGCAGCTCGTTAATGTGGCGGGCCGTCCGCTCATGAGCTGGTCCATCCGCGCATTTGACCGTAGTGATAAGGTCGGCCACATCGTCGTGGTTTGCCCTGCCGAGCGTCGTGCCGAGATGCGCCGCCTGGCCATCAGCCCGTATTCGTATAACACGCCCATCAGCTTTGCCGATGCCGGCGATACCCGTCAGGATTCCACCCGTGCCGGCGTGCATGCGGTTCCGGCGGGCTTTGAATACGTCGCCATTCACGATGGCGCTCGTCCGCTCATTACGACCGAGGCCATCGACCACGCTATCGACGTGCTCGTGAGCGACCGTGCTCTCGACGGCGTCGTGTGCGGTCAGCCCGCGATCGACACGCTCAAGATCGTTGACGGCGATAATATCGTCGAGACGCCGCCGCGTGAGCTCTATTGGGCCGCGCAGACGCCGCAGATCTTTAGCGTCGACGCTATGAAGCGTGCCCATGCCGCGGCGATTGCCGAGGGCTTTATCGGTACCGACGATTCGTCGCTGGTCGAGCGCATGGGTGGGCGCGTCCGCTGCGTCCAGAGTCCGCGCGATAACCTTAAGGTGACGGTGCCCGAGGACCTGCGTCCCGTAACCGCGATTCTGCTTGGCCGCATGGCCGAGGGAGAGGACCTTCCCCATGTTCAGTAACCTGCGCATTGGCCATGGCTACGACGTCCACCGTCTGGTGGAGGGGCGTCGATGTATCATCGGCGGTGTCGACATTCCCTACGAGCGCGGCCTGCTGGGCCACTCGGATGCCGATGTGCTCGCGCACGCTTTGGCCGACGCCATTCTGGGCGCCTGCCGCGGGGGAGACATCGGCAAGCTATTCCCCGATACCGATCCCGCCTACGAGGGTGCCGATTCGATGGTGCTGCTTGCCCGCGTAATGGACTATGCGCGCGAGTTGGGCTTTGAGTTTGTCGATGCCGATTGCACCATTGCCTGCCAGCAGCCTAAGATCACCCCGCACCGCGATGCCATGCGCGCCAACCTTGCCCATGCCCTGGGCGTTGACGTCGAAAACGTGGGCGTCGCCGCCACTACGACCGAAAAGCTCGGTTGGGAAGGCCAGGGCGAGGGAATCGGCGCCTGGGCCGTCTGCCTGCTACAGAAAACCGTTAAGGAGTAACGAATGCGTATCTACAACAGCGCTACCCATAAAAAGGAAGAGTTCCAGCCCATCGAGTCCGGCAAGGTCCGCATGTACGTGTGCGGCCCCACGGTCTACGACAACATCCACATCGGCAACGCCCGCACGTTCATCAGCTTTGACGTAATTCGTCGCTGGCTCATCGCGAGCGGCTATGAGGTCACATTCGCCCAGAACCTCACCGATGTCGATGACAAGATCATCAAGCGCGCCAACGAGCAGGGCCGTACCGCCGCCGAGGTTGCGACGGAGTTCTCTGACAAGTTTATCGGCGTTATGCGCGCCGCCAACGTGCTCGATCCCGATGTGCGTCCTCGCGCCACCAAGGAGATCGGCCCCATGATCGCCATGATCAAGACGCTCATCGAGCAGGGCCACGCCTACGCCGCCGATAACGGCGATGTGTACTTTGCCGTGCGCAGCGATCCCAACTATGGTCAGGTCTCGGGCCGCAACATCGACGACCTTATGGTTGGCGCGCGCATCGAGGAGAACGAGGACAAGAACGATCCGCTCGACTTTGCCCTGTGGAAGGCCGCCAAGCCCGGCGAGCCCAGCTGGCCGAGTCCCTGGGGCGAGGGCCGTCCCGGTTGGCACACCGAGTGCGCCGCCATGGTGCATCGCTACCTGGGCACTCCGATCGACATCCACGGCGGCGGCTCCGACCTTGCCTTCCCGCATCACGAGAACGAGTGCGCCCAGGCCACCTGCGCCTGGCACCAGGGCTTCTCCAACACCTGGATGCACACGGGCATGCTGCTGGTAGACGGCGAGAAGATGTCCAAGTCTCTCGGCAACTTCTTTACGCTGGCCGAGGTCCTCGAGCAGCACTCCGCTGCCGCCCTGCGCCTGCTGATGCTGCAGACGAGCTATCGCTCGCCGCTCGACTTTTCTTGGGAGCGCCTGGAGGGTGCCGAGAACTCGCTCACGCGTATCGCCGGTACGGTCGAGAATCTGCGCTGGGCCGCGAACCATGCGACGACCGATGCCGATGAGGCAGCATCCGAGGCGTTTGCCGCCAAGGCCGCCGAGACCCGCGCCGCCTTTAAGGAGTGCATGGACGACGACTTTAACACCGCCGGTGCCATGGGTGCTGTCTTTGGCTTTGTCACCGAGTGCAATCAGTATCTGGAGCAGGCGGGCGATGCTGCCGACAAGGCCGCAGTCCTGGCTGCCGCCGATACGCTGGCCGAGCTGCTCGATACGTTTGGCGTTGAGCTTCCCGAGCCCAAGGTCGAGTTGCCGCTGGGCCTGCTGGGCGTTGCCGCCGGTTTGGTTGCCTACACGGGCGACGACGTGGACGAGGCCGCTGCCAAGATTCTCGAGGCTCGTGCCGAGGCTCGTGCCGCCAAGAACTGGGATCTGGCAGATGCCATCCGCGACCAGCTCAAGGACCTGGGCCTCACCATTGAGGATACGGCCGCGGGCACTCGTATTAAGAGTCTCTAGTATTTGTCGACCGTTCGAGGTGCGGCAGATTGCCTTGAAAGAGGAGGGCATAGACCTGGTGGTCATGCCCGACGATTGAAAGGCAAGGTGCCGTGGCTCGGACGGTCGATTCTTGTTCGTTATCTATTTAAGGAGGCCGTCCTATGGCCGACAATCGCAAGCGTGCGCCTCGTGGCGGCAAGCAGGCTGCTTCTGGCTCGCGTCCGATTCGCCGCAATGACCGCGCTGCCGCTCCCAAGGGCCAGCGCGATCGCGCCCAGGCCGCACGTCCGCAGCGCGATCGCAACCGCGACGCTGTCCAGGCTCCCAAGGGCGAGTTTATCGAAGGTCGTCGTGCTGCCGCCGAGGCGCTACGCACTGGTTTTCCCATCAAGTGCGCGCTCATTGTCGAGGGTGGAGAGCGCGATGCCGCCTTGTCGCGCCTGGTCGACGACCTCAACGCCGCGGGCGTCCGCATTAAGTATGTGCCGCGTGCGCAGCTCGACGCACTGTCGAGCCATGGCGCTCATCAGGGCATCGCACTCGAGGTTGGCAACTTCCCCTATGCTGATGTCGCCGATATTCTCGACCGCGCAGGCGACGGTCCGGCGCTTGTCGTCGTGCTCGACCATGTGACCGACGACGGCAACTTTGGCGCCATTGTGCGCTCCGCCGAGGTCGTGGGCGCGGCCGGCGTCGTCATCGCCAACAAGCGTGCCGCCGGCGTGACCGTGGGCAGCTACAAGACCTCGGCCGGTGCTGTCATGCATCTGCCTATCGCGCAGGTCCCCAATATCGCTCGTGCGCTCGACGACCTCAAAGCCGCCGGTTTTTGGGTGGGCGGCGCCTCCGAGCACGCCGAGGGCAGCTGCTGGGATGCTCCCTTCGAGGGCCGCGTGGCGCTCGTCATGGGCTCCGAGGGCGACGGCATCTCGCGCCTGGTGCTCGAGAAATGCGACTTTTTGACCAAGCTTCCCCAGCGCGGCATGACCGAGAGCCTCAATGTTGCCCAGGCGACCACGGCGCTGTGCTTTGAGTGGCTGCGCCGCAACGTCGGCGAGCTCATGGGGGAGGAGTAGCGCATGTCCAAAAAGAACCGTGCCAAGTCCAAGGCCAAGCGCTTTGGCGAGGGCTCGGCCAAGCCGATTGTTTCGGCCGCGACCTACGGCGTGGGCGGCAATGCGTTTGCGCAGGCCATCGCCGACCCGGTCTCGACGGTGCACTCCAATAAGCCCGAGCTGCTGGTGGTCGACGGCTACAACGTGATCCACTGCACGCCGCGCTACGAAAAGCTCGTGTACGACCATTCAGACGATCCGTATTCCAGCGACGTTCACGATATGGCACGCACCGCCCTCATCAACGACGTTGCCGCGTTTGCCCAAGGTCGGTACGAGGCCGTAATCGTGTTTGACGGCGCGGGCAATATCTCCAGCGAGCGCCCCAACCTGCCTGCTCGCGGCGTGCGTATCGAGTTTTCGCCGACGGGCGTATCGGCTGATACCGTGGTGCAAAAGCTCTGCATCGAGGCACGCGAGGAAGGCCGCGCGTGCTCCGTGGTATCGAGTGACGGCACAATACAGGCCGTCGTCATGGGCAAGGGCGTCACGCGCATCTCGAGCCGTATGCTGGTGGACGAGATCAAACAGATCGATAACGACGTTCACGAGGCAGAGGAAGCTCCGCAGATCAAGATGACTCTGGGCAGCCGCCTGAGCCCCGATACCCTGGCCAAGCTCAAGGCGTTGCGCGGACGGTAGGGGAGTTGGCGGGGCAATGCTGCCTTGCTAACTCCATTCAGCGATGTCGATCATTCTTTCGAGGCGCCACGTTAGCGCCTCTTTTAGATAAGGTAGTCTCGCTGCTAGAGCATCGTTTTTAGACAGAATCTCGATTGCCTCGTCGACAAAGCCTTTGAGTTTGTCTCCATCGAACCAGCCCATGTCCTCGACGAGCAGCATTTGTTTGGCGGGGCTTGAATGAAACTGCGCGCTGGTAAAACTGTGCTCTCCCGCCCTAAGCTCCTCTAGTGATATGTTGCACCAGAGTGATGAGCCTGAATCGAAGATGGGGGCTGGTCTGCAGACTAGTGAGTTGACGTTTCGCACGAGGCCAAAGTTACGCCAATGACGATCGTAGTTGGCGATGATGTCGTCGCACACGATCATGCGGTCAAGGGCATCCTTGACGCCTGTCACCCCGAGTTCCTCGCAGTTTGCTACGTATCGCTCGTAGTCGGTTAGCCGTTCATCTGCGTTTGCGTGCTGGTTTACATAGAACGCAGGGACATACTCTTCTTCATCAGTTAAGAAGACATCGCATATGCTCAGGGCGGAAGTGCCCGTGCCCTCGAGCGAGTAAGGCACATAATCGCAAGCGTTTAGGATGCGACGGTGAAGTGCAGTCGCCACCAGCTCGTTATAAGGTTCCTGGTTTAGATGTGCACCTGCCTTGTGGAGGATTCGACGGTCATCCTCGCATGTCCAGTACTTTTGAAGATTGCCGTCCGAGGTGTTATCGGGCTTTGCGGCAGCTGCCTTGCCCTCTGGGGCGAAGGGCGCGATGCCGAGAGAGACGTCGTCAAAAGCATTATTGAAGAAATTGATATCTTCCCACGCGAGACCGGAGTCTTGGGGCCTAATCCAATACTGGTCGGATAAGGAGAGGCCAAGATTTCGCTGGACGAGTTCATCGGGAACATCGACTGCGGCTTCTGCAAGCAGGGAGGCTAGTCCAATGCGTGCGAGCGGGATACCGCGGCCGCGCCACCAGATGCGGAAGGAGTCGAGCGATATGGGGCTATTAGGGCCAAATACTCCAATAGGGGCGTGGGCGTAATCGACGTCGGCGCCGATGTGGGTGAAGTCTTTTCGCGATGTGCTGTAGACCAGTTGGGCTACTTCGTGCGTGCGGTTCATGAGGGTAAATGCGACTTCGCTTTTCCCATGCCCACGACGAGGTCGTCCCCCTCTTTTGGTTGCGGAGCGGAGTCGCGCGTCTACGCTGTCTTTGTCGATGAGCCACACGCCAGAAGCCTTGCGGGCGGTCAGCGCGCCGTTCTTAATGAGCTCCTGCACCCTGCGCGGGCTGATGCCGAGCAGCTCGGCTGCTTCCTTGGTAGTCAACATCGCGAAACCCTTCGCCAGAACGAATAGTTTTATATAGCCAATTGTAATTAAAACTATTCGTTCTGGCGAATGGTTTTAAGATTGAGGGCGCATTGACAGAAATGAACGGGCCTGGTACGCGCTGTTGCTGGATTTTGCATATTTATATAACGCCGTGCGGCCTGTTGCGCCCCGTCCGCAATTCCATTATTCTTAACAGGCTTCGCGCGAAAGCGCCAAGTGTGCCAGTGTGGCGCAACGGTAGCGCAACTGATTTGTAATCAGTGGGTTGCAGGTTCGATTCCTGTCACTGGCTCCATGAGAGTTTCGGGCTCTGTCTCTATATGGGACAGAGTCCGTTTCTTTTTTTGGCGAGTTATCAGGCTCGGCGTCCGTCTCGTTCCCCAATTTGTCTCAATCTGTAACACCAAGACGGTTTAATCGTTTCTAACTGTTACAGATCGAGACAATGCCAGGTGCTAGCAGAAAAACATCTCGATCTATAACAGATAGGGGAGGAAAACCTATCTAACTGTTACAGAATGAGACGCGAGCTGGGGTCTCTGCGTAATATCTCAATCTGTAACAGATTGGGGAGAAAATGTTCTCTAGACGTTACAGATCGAGACAAAGGCCGCACCTATCCCAGTCATCCTGGTCGAGCGTGGATTATCGGACACACGAGCGTGGAAAATCTCCCGCCTGGAGAATGGGCGTGGATAATCTGCCACTTTGGCCATGGGGACACGCCAAAAGTGGGAGATTATCCACGCTCGATTTCAAACGGGAGAAAATCCACGCTCGAATCTGCCGCGGAAGCCCGATCTCGAGCTATATATAGGTGCAATTAAGCCGGTATCGAAGTTCGATTCTGAAGGTGTACTCTACTACACCAAAGTGTTACCTCGGGAAATGTCACCTCAGTATCCAAAACCACCGTCCTTCATATCCAAACTCAACAAAACCGCAGGTCACAGCTATATAGATACGCCCGGCACCGTGTATCTAGAGGTTTTCGTTGACAGCCCCCAAGGTTGCATCGTATTATCTT
>CAUADW010000071.1 GCA_958427895.1 uncultured Collinsella sp. | reverse complement strand
AGCGCCGCACGCTTCAGCCTGTCGACGGCATCGCGGTCATGGAGCGAGAACGGCTTCGATTCCGTGTCTTCCATGAGTTCAAGGACGGCCGCAAGCTCGTCGCGGCCCATCTTGGCTATCCTGAACTGCCAATCAAGCAGCTCAATGTCCGTCATAGCTAGCCCCTGACCTTGACCGCGATGAAGTATCCGATGGCCCCGCAGACCGCCATGGACAGCAGTAACGCCGCCCATCCCCATGCACCCAGCCACTCGGCCCCGGCCTTCAGCTGGACCCACATGAAGCCCACGGCGACCAAGAAGACGATGAGGCAGGCCACACAGGTCACGACGCCGCACGCAATGGTCGCAACAATCATCGACCTTCTCGCGGCGTTGAGTTCGTCAACGGCCTGCCTGGCACTCGCCTGGCTGCTCTCGACGGCCTTTTTAGCCGCCCGCTCCACGTCCCGCAGGCACTCGACCGTGCGGGCCTCAACGGCCCTGTAGACCACGCTTGAGGCGTCCTCGGCGCGCTCGGCGGCACCGATGACGGCCTCCGACATGTCGCGCATGGTGTCGGTGTTCTCGACCAGCGCACCGTGCATCTCTTTAGCAATACCGGCGATGCTGTGCATGTCTTTGGCCACGCGCAGCTGGTCGCGCGCCGCCTGCTCCTTGAGATCGGCTGACGCCTCAAGGGCATCGCCCATAGCCGCCAGGTTGTCCTGGCTGAGATTGTCGAAAGTACCCATGTTTTGCTCCGTTTCTAGTGGTGGATACCGTTTTCGTTTTCGAGCTCGATCTCGACCGTGAGCGGCTTCTGGATCTTCACGGTCTTCTGAGCCTGCTCGCGGACGAGCTTGTTCCGCTGCTCGGCCGTCATGGCCCGCAGCTGTTCAGCCGTGACGGGGCGGCCGGCCTCCTGGCTCATGGCCATGAGCTGACGCATGGGCCTGCCCATCTGCGCGCCCGTGACGGTTCGACCGTCCTTGCTGAACTTGAGGTCTCCCTTGCCGTCGGCAAAGTCCATATCGACGCCCTGCCCGGCGAGCGCCTTGGCGAGGTCGTTGAAATGGTTGTCCGAGCGACGCGCGAAGACCTGCTGAATCTCGGCCTCGACGGTCTTGGCAATCTCGTTGTCGAGAGCAAGGTCGGCCGTGCGCCCCATGGTCATAGAGCGTTTGCGCGCCGCCGTGGCGCGCATGATGCCCGTATGCCGCGCGATGAACGCGCGTCGGCGTTGGGTGACGGCATCGGTTTTCTGGTGCCACCAGGCAGCGGCGCGCTCCTTGAGCTGACGAAGCTCTGCGAGAACTCGATCGATCGCACGGTTCGTCTCGCGCGCCTCGATGTTCATGGCCACGCGCTCGGGCGTCGGGCGCTGACCCTCGTGAACGGTCGGAATGTACTCGATTTTGCGGTCCTCGAAGGAGCGGTGGTCGATGGTCTGGGCAACCTCGTTGTATCGCTCGGCGTGTTCGGCCAGGTGACGGTTGGCGATCTGAGCCCAAGACGCACGCACGCGCTTGAGGTCTGCTTTCTCGGCGTCGAACGCTTTGGTGCCGTCGAGCTTGGCGGTGACGGCAACCGGCGTCTTGGACTTGCGGTCATCTTTGGTGAGTCCGACGGCCTCCGCCTGGGACATGGTCCTGCGCTCGCCGTCCTTGAAATTAAAGACTTTCTCGATGCCTTCCGCTTTCGCGGCTTTCCAGTCGCGAGCGGCAACCATCACGTCGGTGCCGTCGGGGCGCCGGCAAAGGTAGACCTTCGTGGACTTCTGGACCCTGGAGCGCTCGAAGCCATTGGCACCGAGCGCAAGGGCGGACACGAGTACATGCGCATGCGGGTTGCCGTTCCCGTCATCGTGAATGGCCCAATCGCAGGCGCGGTCCTTGAAGAGGCAGCAGAAGTCGCGGACACAGGTGCGCTGCTCATCAAGTGACAGCTCACGGGGAAGGGCGAATTCATAGCGCTTGGCCACGAGCTCGGTGCCGCCGGCATACGCGCGAGTTGCCTCGTTCCAGAGACGTGCACGGTCCCAGTCGGGCGCGTGCTCGGGAAGCACGAGGCCCGTGTCGGCGATGCGCTCGGAGCGGGCGTAGCGCTTGAGGTCGCCCGTGGTCTCGTCGCGCAGAGTCTCGCCGGACTGATAGGCGGCGGATGCGACAGCCGACGAGCCGCGCGCCGGTGCGATGCCGCGTGCGTTGAGGTGGTAGATGGCCATGGCGTCTGCCTCCTTTCAGGCAAGCGAGCGAAGCGAGCGCGCAGCGATGCCGTGCGGACCGTGAGCGATGACGCGAACGGGCGCGGCGGCGCGGAGCGCAAGGGAGCGGCAGCGACCGCGCAGGCACAGCCGATTGTGAGCCGCTTCAGGCGAACAGTCGGCGATGTGCCGGAGAGGCAAGGAGCAGCAGCGACGCGCAGCGACCAGGGGGAGCGTAGAGGCTCGCCGCCTAGGCGCGCACGTTGTCCCTCTCTCGCAGAACGCGCAGCGTACGAGAAAGTGGGACTAAGTGCGCCCTTACCTTAGGTAAGGGAATGATACCCAGTTGTAATGGGTACAATCAAATCAAGTAAAAACGCAGTTGAAAGGCACGACATGGAACTTGAAAGCAGGGCATATCCGGGAATGACGGAGCCGCCGAGGCCGACGATTTCGGCGCACGCCGAAGCGCAGCCAGCGAAACCGAAGCGCAAGCGCGTCAAGAAGACACTTGAGCAACAGGTCGCCGAGGCCGAGGAGCGCCTGAAGAAGCTCAAGGCGAAGCAGCGAAACGAGGAGCGGGCGGCGCGCACGCACCGCCTCGTCGAGACGGGTGCCGTTGTCGAGAAAGCGCTGGGGATTGAATTTACCGAGAAGGGGGACCGCGAACAGCTCCTGCGAGTGCTCTGCAAGACGCGCCGCCGTAACGACGGCAGCACATGGACATGGGCCGAGGCGATCGCCCAGGCGTACGGCGACAGCGTGACAGGAGGCGACCGATGAACATCAAGATTGTCTATGCCGACCGTATCGACAGCTGGGACACGCGCGCCGATGGATCGGCATCGACGTCGCACGCCGTGCTTCGCGTGAACGGACGAAACCTTGAGCTGTGGAGCAAGCTCCGTTTTGACGAGGACTACAACCCCGAAGACGGTGTTGCGAAAAAACAACGCCAGGAGTCTGGCAAAGCGGAGTCAATCCTGCGCATCGACGCGGCAGACGCGCCGCAGGACCTTATCGGTTGGTGCGCCGTCGCGCACGATAAACTCGGGCTGCTCAGGCTCGACGTCGATGGAGAAACGTTCTATAAGTTCGAAGAACCGGACGAAGACGATGAAGCGATTTACGAGTATGGGGGGCAGGACGATATGGGGAACGTGTTCGACGTATCCGACACCGTCACATACGATCACATGCACCCAACCACAGCTGCACTGAGAGCCGCGGTAAACAGATACCCGCAGACCAAATAGCAAACAAAACGCCGCGCCGGGCCGCTTAAAGGCCCGGCGCTTCTGCAAATTGCAGCCTCATTCGTCTTACCTAGATTTCGGCCCACAAATCAAGAACGGTTGCATCCTGGCGAATTGTGGCCAAATAATCGCAGTAGTCATATGCATCGTCAGGATCACGCATCACGGCAATCAGTTTGCCACTGCGTGCATCGACCACCGCATGTCGAAACCCGGAGGCCTCACGCATCATCCGATTTCGCTGGCGCTCGATTTCGATAGCGTCAAGCAACAGGTCCCCGTCTTCGTTAGTCATTGCCATCGCCAGCCAGAACGTCCGTGAAATGTTCAATCGTTGCAGTCTCGTCATCAGAGAAGGAGACTTCTAGCACGTCGCACGCAACAACCTCCAGCGGACAGCGGCTTAGGCAAGACTCGATATCATCGAACAAATCAGAGTCGCTCATTGACCCCACGAACATCAAACGGCTCCCGTCGTCGCCCATGCTGACGAAGTCGGCGTAGGGTACCGCATGATCGAGCAGTTTAAAGCCGTATTCGTGCAAATAGACACGCGCAACCGCAACCGCTCTTGCATGTGATTCAGGGCTATTCATTGTCATCACCAGGGCCAAGCAATTTCATGGCCATGCGGCCACGTTTCCACCACGGAGTAGCGGCAATCACTTGCTGACGTTCAGCGATGTTCGCGAGCCTTCCGGCAAGCTCGACCGCCTTTCCATTCGCCTCGGCAAGTTGCTCGCGCAAGGATTCGACTTCCCGGGCGTGACTCATGCGTTCGCTCTCCAGCTCGGCCTTGAGCCGATCTCGCTCATCCTTGAGGTCGTTAATACGCTCGTTGAGCATTGCCACGACGGCATCGGAAGTCGTGACGCCGTCTTCTTTCGGAGCAACCGCCTGGGGAATGCTCTTGCCGACGGCATGGGCGATAGCCGAAACGGCAAACTCGTCGAGTACGTCGGTCTTCCCGACACGTTCGATATGATCGGACAGCTCGAGCTTGGCTATATAGTTGACAATTGTCTGCTTGGCCACGCCGAGCTGTTCTGCGACCTCGCGCTTAGTTGCACCCATGTTTGTCCTTGGTCGGTGTTATCCTGTTTTGGTCGATACTTGATAGTTTTTCGCTATCTACCTGCGATTTTATCATTTGTTCAATGGTTGTTCGACCATTATCGACTAATTGCTGAATATGTTTTATGAAATGGTCGACTAATTGTTCGACATGTTCGATATCCACGCGACAGGAGAAAACGTGCTCAAATCAATTGAAATCTGCGCAGGTGCAGGTGGACAGGCTCTCGGCCTTGAACAGGCCGGGTTCGACCACACCGCGCTCGTCGAAATTGAAAAGCCGGCATGCGAAACGCTCAGAGTCAACCGACCGGAATGGAACGTCGTAGAGGGCGACGTCCACGAATTCTCAGCCGCTCCGTTTAAGGGAACGATCGACCTCCTTGCAGGCGGCGTGCCTTGTCCGCCGTTCTCCGTCGCGGGCAAGCAGCTCGGATCGGATGACGAGCGCGACTTATTCCCGGAGGCCCTACGCCTAGTTCGCGAGTGCGACCCACGCGCCGTGATGATTGAGAACGTTCGAGGCATCTTCTATCCAAAGTTCTCCGAATACCGCGAGATGATCCTCGGTGAACTCCACAAGATGGGCTACAAGACGTGGTGGCAGCTCGTACAGGCGAGCGACTACGGCGTATCACAGCTTCGCCCCAGGGCGATTCTCGTCGGCATCAAGGAACCGTGGGCCTCTCACTTTGCATGGCCACAGCCGAACCGGGAATCTGCACCGACGGTCGGCGAGCTATTGCACGACGAGATGGCGGCCAACGGGTGGAACGGCGCTGACGCATGGGCTGAAAACGCCGACAAAATCGCCCCGACGTTGGTCGGTGGATCGAAAAAACATGGTGGCGCCGACCTCGGCCCAACGAGGGCGAAGAAGGCCTGGGCGGAGCTTGGCGTCGACGGGCGCGGCATCGTCGACCAGCCGCCGGCGGAAGACTTTGATGGTGAGATGCCGAGACTCACAGTAAAGATGGCCGCGCTTGTCCAGGGTTTCCCCAAAGATTGGGACTTCTCCGGGCGCAAGACGGCGGCATACCGACAGGTTGGAAACGCTTTCCCGCCGCCGGTTGCCAAGGCAGTTGGAACCGCAATCAAGGAGGCCCTGGATGCCGAATAGCACGGATATTGCCCTTATCGCGAGGGAGCGCGCCTGGCTGCACTCGGAGATCATCAGAACCGGCACGTTGGCCATAAACGCCAGCGGAATCGCGACGAACGCCGACAAGGGTAACAAGCCGTCACGCGAGATCGCGGCAGGCTTGGCCAGGCGACTCATGAGCGAAACCCATGAGCGCCAAGCTGGTCAAACATCTGGTTCGAACTTCGAGGTCCTGCTTGCCGAGTTCGTCAATCGAACGTTCCCGAAGCTGCAGCACGTTCGCCCAGGCGAATGGGAGGTAATCCAACTCGGCAACCGCTCCGCGATGAAAACCTCGAGCTTTGTTCAATATGAACACCTGGAATACCTCCAAGAGCTGACGAACACGAACGCAAAACTAAAGACAATCTTGGGCAACGACTACATGGTCGCCCCGGACGTCGTTGTGTACCGGCACCCAGTTGAAGACTCGAAACTCAACAATCCGTTCCCGGTTGTTGACGACAGTGTCTCGACCATGACCGAGCTGCGAGCCTCAAACAATGAGAAGCCCCTGCTCCTGGCATCGATCTCGGCAAAATGGACCATGAGATCCGACCGCGCCCAAAACAGCAGGACGGAAGCGCTGAACCTGATTCGCAATCGAAAAGGGCAGACACCACATATCGTCGTTGTCACAGGCGAGCCTCTGCCATCGCGCATCGCCTCTCTCGCCCTTGGCACCGGAGACATCGATTGCATGTATCACTTTGCCCTTTACGAACTCACAGAAGCCGTTGAGGAGTACGCATATGCCAACGGCAGGGAAGACATTGTTGAGCAGCTCGACACACTGATTGCTGGGAAACGCCTCAAAGACATTTCCGATCTCCCTCTCGATTTATGCCTCTAGCTAGGACGGGTTGTGATTACCCGTCCTGACGTCTGCGATGCCGGCGGCTTCACATGCGGCCGGCCAATACTTCGTCACGGTTGTTCTCGACATACCGAGGTCTTTACAGGCAGACCGTTTCGATGCAAAGGGGTCATCGACGAGATAGCCCACCAAGCGCTCAAGCGATGATTCCCGCCTCACTTTCGCGGCGCACGCTCGGCTCTTTCCCAACGCAAGCCTGCGGTTCTCACGCGCGGTGTTGACCACCGGCGTCAGCGTTCCATCATCGCCCTCGACGGTCCAGTCTCCCCACAGATGATCGCGGCGGTTTCTTCCGTTGCGTTTTGCAGAAGGACTATAAGACCAGCCAACGATATCCTCGACCAGCCACTTTGGCCTCAAGCAACCAATGGGGTTGTATCCGAGCATTGCGGACTTGATATCTTTGTTCGTGATGGGCTTTCCATCCGTCGGCGACGGTTTATGTCCCCATTCGCTATCCATAAGTGACTCAAGGTCGTGCTCGAGGGCTGATTTTGACACGGCGCAGTTATAGGCCAGACCAGCCAAGACGAACATCGACATATACCGTGAACCGGGCTTCGTCTCCTCGTAAATCCTTCTCAGAGTGTAGTCGTAAAGTCCCCTGCTACGTGGACTGAGATGAATTCTACGGCCGTTGCTCGTCTCAGCGTATCCACCAGTCTCCCGGTAGTGCAAAACGCGCGTAAAAAGGCTCTCAGCGTGTTTGATGGCGGTATCAGCCTGGGCAATCGTCATGTCACAAGCTTTGTTAAAAACCTCGTCCTCGATGCAGCCCATCTCATGCAACTTCCCGATGTATTCGAGCTGCTTCTCGCTCGCCGGTTTCTCTCGCCCATTGCCATCGCCGCCCGTGAGGTAGTCGAAATAATCCTGGTCCCACTTGCCGACGTCGTAGGGCTCAAGTGAGCCACCGATGCTGTTTGAAAGTTCGATGGGGTCAATCATCTTCCGCTCAGTGCCACCAAGCACAAAAAGCCTCGCGGGATATCCAAGTTTTGACGGAGATCCCGGAGCGCGAAAAGCATGGTTGTAGGCCCCGCAAGCCTTATCCACCTTGAATCGGTTCTTAGGCAAACGCTCGTCGAAATAACTGTAAAGATGCTTGATGAATCGGTCGTACTTCGCTCGGCGGGGCGCTGTTTTTGACAGCAGTGGAATAGACTGGCCGAAAACATACCAAAGCTGAATTCCAGTACCGGACAACATGAGGTAGTTCGGCATGAGGTCTGGACGACCGTTCAGGAACTCGAAAAGACTGTCCATAACCCACGTAGCCCCGAAGTGCTGGCCCTTATCATCCTCGACGCGATCGATATCGACACAGACGCCGTTGATGTTCGTCATGGCGTTCTTTTTCGATACAGAGAAGGTCTTCCCATCCTTGCGGGTCGGTTCCCAGAAACGCCCAAGGTAGATAAATGACGTCTCATCCTTAACGCCATTAATGAACTCAGAGTAGTCCTCGTAAACCTGATATGGATGATGCCGGTCTCGATGATTGACGAGTATGGGAATAGCAGGCTCGGGAGGACGAAGCGGGGAGTTGAACTTAACACCATAAAGGTCACTGTAGAACTGGTGGATAGTCGGTTTGTCGGGAAGGCCAAGCAGACTGTACTCGTTGCCATCATCGTCATAGACGTAGGTTCGATCTTGTCCAGCCACATCCCATTCACTCCGAGCACGCTCAGACAAGGCATCATCCAGCCAATCGGCCTTGATCTCAGACCATCCAGGCTGGGATAGGACCACGTCGGCCTGCTCAGACTGATAGGCGCGCCCGGCCTCCTCCTCCTCGATAGCATCACGCTTCTGCTGCTCGGTGAAGAAGACTTCCAGCGCCGCCCGTAGTTCTGGGTCCATCCTGTCAAAGTCCGAGGGGTGCACGGTGTAGGTCGCCTTGCCGGGCTGAACGCGAGCCACTGCCACTCCTCTCCCCTTGCCCCCTCACCAAGTCCATATTGAGGGGTGTAAATTGAACAATAATAGAAGTGTACCACTTCGATAAAAAAAGAGGGGTCAGTCTTTTATCTGACCCCTCTCAGGAAGCCTACCGCTCTTGCATATAGGATTGAAGCGGCGAGGGTGTCGGGTTGTACTCAAACCCGTCTCTGGCGTCCATATGCGCGAGCCTGCGCTCCGCCATGGCACGGACCTCGGTGCGGTCCGCGCGCTCCCGCGCCTCGGCATCCTGGACATTCAGGGCGTCGTAGTAGGCCCCGAGATCGACTGTGGCGGTCCTTTTTGGTTTGCCCTTCCGACCACCGCTTCCAGCCGATGAAGCGCGGTTCAGCATGGCTTCCGTATTGGCAATCAGCGCCGCACGCTTCAGCCTGTCGACGGCATCGCGGTCATGGAGCGAGAACGGCT
>CAUADW010000070.1 GCA_958427895.1 uncultured Collinsella sp. | reverse complement strand
CCGGTGGTGTCGAAGGCCGGGGTGAAGCTCTCGTCTACCGCGCCGCCCTCTTGCCAGAACATCGTCGTAAAACCCAGGTCGTCGGCATGGTCGAGCACCTGCTCGTACTCCTCACGCGTCACGGCGCGTGCCAGGTCGCCGCCCTGCTCGCGCATGAGCGCATTGGGCGTGTACTGGTTCATAACCGAGATCGGCACGTCGCCCACCGTCTGCCACACCAGGTCCAGCACGCGGCACGAGTCATCCGCATGCCCCGGCAGCACCAGGTGGCGCACGATGATGCCGCGCTTCATGAGCCCGTCGTCATCCACCAACTCTCCCCCGCGGCGATTGATCTCGCGCGCCATCTGGGCCAGACCCGACACGGCCACACGCGGGTAATCCTTTATATGGGAGAGCGACTGCGCAAGCCCGGCATCGGCATATTTAAAGTCGGTGAGCCACACATCGACCAGGTCGCCCAGCGCCGCCACGGCACTCGCGCGCTCGTAACCACTCGTGTTGTAGACGATTGGGATAACCAGTCCGCGCGCCCGTGCCGCGGCAATCGCGGCAGGCAACAGGTGCGCATAGTGCGTCGCCGTCACCAAATTGATGTTGTTGGCACCCTGGTCCTGCAGTTCCAGCATAATCTCGACCAGGCGCTCAGGCGAAATCTCAAGGCCAAAATTGCCGGTCGAGATCTCGTGGTTCTGGCAGTAGATACATTTGAGCGAGCAGCCGCTAAAGAAGATCGTGCCCGAACCGGCCTCGCCCGAGATAGGCGGCTCCTCCCACATATGAAGCGCGGCGCGGGCCACCTTGAGCGTGTCGTTAGCACCGCAGACGCCGTGCGCGCCCTCATCGCGCGCCGCACCGCAACGGCGCGGACACAAATGGCAGGCGGGCGAAAAAAGTTCGGTCAACGACGTCGGCATAAAACCATGCTCCAAAACAACGATTCAGCAGCTCAAACGTAAAGGGATCAACCCCACAGACGGCTCGAGCCCAAGGCGCCGTAATCGTCCGACACGATTTTTGTAATGTCAAGACTGGAATCGATAAAGTGCCGCTTTATGATGTAGGTATTCCGCCCCCCGCGGAGCAACTGGGTGAACCGTCGCGTTTATTTAGGGAGCCCACACAGTCGTACCTAGTACAGGTATCCTTCGTTGTTAAGGACGCTGGAACAGTCGATGAGGGCACCCACCTGTTTTAGGTGGGTTCATTTTCGTAACGTGGGGGGTGGTTTTCTTTTGCCGAAAATCACCATTACAGTCCATATGGATCCCCGCCGGCATCCCGACAAGCCATCGACAACATCCCAATATCTGGTAAGCGCGTGATTATCGCTGCGTGCAATTCCATGTACCCCCCTTGGTCGAGTATTATGGTTCGGCTATGCCCTTTGCGCATGGCGTTCTTCTGACCTTTTCCTTCGACGCTTGGCGGTTTTTAGATTCATGGCTTCATCCCCGAGCTACATACCGTACCTATGCGTGGCAGCGGCGGCCTTTATCACGACCTTCCTCGTGGTGCCCCTGGTCAAGCGCTTGGCAATTAAGCTCGATGCCGTCGACTATCCTTCTAAGCGCCGCATCAACACCAAGCCCATCCCGCGTTTGGGCGGAACGGCGGTGTTTTTGGGCCTGGTCGTCGCCTGCACTGTGCAAATCCTAGGCACCTGGTACCTGGGTTGGCCGCCCGTTTTGGTGCCCCACCCCCGTCTGCACATCAGCTACCCCATGCTGGCGCTCTCCTTTACCGTCATCTTTGCGACCGGCGCTATCGACGACGTCTTCCAGCTCACGCCCAAGCAAAAGCTGGCCGGACAAGTCCTCGCCGCGCTTATCGCCTGTATCGGCGGCCTAAAAATCGGCGTCATCGTCAACCCGTTTGCCCCCGGCGAGATCATGCTCGGATGGCTCGCCTACCCCATCACCGTAATCTATCTGGTGGCATTCACCAACATCATTAACCTCATCGACGGCCTCGACGGCTTGGCCACGGGCATCTGCGGCATCGCGTCGTTCACCATGTTTTCGATGGCCGTTCTCTCGGGCCGCATCGATGCCGCCGCGCTCTCCATCGCGTTGTTTGGTGCCTGCTTGGCCTTTTTGCGCTACAACTTCAACCCCGCGAGTATCTTCTTGGGCGACTCGGGTTCGCTGCTGCTGGGCTTTGCGCTGGGTTCCATCTCGCTGCTCAACGTGAGCCGCACCGCCGCGCTCACCTCGCTCATCATCCCGCTCATCGTGGCCGGCGTGCCCATCATCGACACGTTTAGCGCCATCGTGCGCCGCAAGCGCGCCCACATTAGCATTGGACAGGCCGACAAGGGCCACATCCACCACCGCCTCATTCAAGAGGGTTACAACCAAAAGCAAGCCGTACTGCTCATCTACGCCTGGTGCATACTGCTTTCGGCCGGCGCCGCGGCCATCAATCAGGTCGAGGTCCCCATGCGCGTGCTCATCTTTACCGTGCTCGCCATTGGCTCGGCGGCCTTCGCCAAGCGCCTGCACCTGTTTGAGCCCGTGCTGCGCCACCATTACAACAAGCGAACGCACGAAGACGAGCTGGTAACCCCCGACGACCCCGCCTTTAAGCAGGAGGAACAGGCAGCCGAGGAGCGCAAAGAAGAGCGCCACCACAAGCTCTAGGATAAGCTGCCGAGGATGTGCCCAGGCACCGTTGGCCACGCGCAGCCGCGCCGCACCCATCGCACAAGCCGCCCCTCTCCCACCCCTCGCCTACTTATGTCCCGCCCCTCCAATAAACGCGTTATCATCTTGACCCATGAACATACGTTAGGAGCAATCATGCCAAACGAGAACAGCTACGAAGTCGCGTTGCAAAAGAGCAACGCCATTCGCGAGGGCCTGGCCAAGACGCCCGAGAAGTTCACCATGCTTACCGGCGACCGCCCCACCGGCCGCCTGCACCTGGGCCACTACTTTGGCACCCTCAAGGGCCGTGTTGAACTGCAGAACATGGGCGCCAAGACCAACGTGCTCATCGCCGACTACCAGGTCATCACCGACCGCGACACCACCGAGCATATCCAGGACAACGTGTACAACATGGTCATGGACTACCTTGCCTGCGGTATCGACCCCGACAAGACCATGATCTACGCGCACTCCGCCGTGCCCGCCGCAAACCAGCTCATGCTGCCGTTCCTGTCGCTGGTGTCCGAGGCCGAGCTGGCGCGCAACCCCACGGTCAAGGCCGAGATGGAGGCCTCGGGCCACGAGCTCACCGGCCTTCTGCTCACCTACCCGGTGCACCAGGCCTGCGACATCCTCTTCTGCAAGGGCAATGTGGTGCCCGTCGGCCGCGACCAGCTGCCGCACATCGAGCTCACCCGCACCATCGCCCGCCGCTTTAACAACCGCTACGGCAAGGTGTTCCCCGAGGTCGACGCGCTGCTGTCCGAGACCCCTCTGCTGCCCGGCCTGGACGGTCGCAAGATGAGCAAGAGCTACGGCAACGCCATCAACATCTCGATGACCGCCGAGGAGACGGCCAAGCGCATCAAGAAGAGCCAGACCGATTCCGAGCGCATGATTACGTTTGATCCCGAGAACCGCCCCGGCGTGTCCGGCCTGCTTTCGACCGCCGCCATCTGCACCGGCCGTTCCGAGGTCGAGATTGCCGAGGAGATTGGCATGGGCGGCTCCGGCCAGCTCAAGAAGTACGTGACCGAGGCCGTCAACGAGTACTTCGCGCCGATCCGCGAGCGCCGTCAGCGCTACGAGAACGATCTGGACTATGTGAAGGACGTCCTGCACGAGGGCAACCGTCGCGCCAACGAGATCGCCGAGCAAACCCTGGCCGAGGTTCGGGACGCCATGGGCATGGTGTACTAGACCGATCTGCTGGCTTGAGCTTTCGATTGCTATAGGGCGGACGCTACGGCGTCCGCCTTTTTTGTTGCCCGACCGGTTCGGCTCCGGCCACCGCACTCCCCCGATAAACAGGAACGGGCCCGCCGGCAGTCAGTTGCCAGCGGGCCCGTTCCCGAAGTACACCGTTGAATCGCACAGAGGGGAGGAATGCGAATCAAACTCAACAGGGCAGGCTTTTTCATCGCCTATTGCCCGCTCCGTTGTTGAATAAAATATAGTTCACCGTGGTTTACTTTGCAGCATCAATATGAGCCGCCATAGCTTCTCCATAAGTTAGCCCCGGTAAACCTACAACGGAAAACCGCCGCAAAGGGGACAGGCACCTTTGTGGTAGTTTTGGCCACGGCAGATCTGTTAGAGTCCGGCGGGCCAGCGACAGGCGCCCAGATCGACGTGCATGGGGTCGACAAACGTCACGCCCTCCCCTAGCAAAAGCTCACGTTGAGCATCGGGACCGCCAAAAGCAAAACCCTCGCATATGCGCCCGTCGGCAAACACCACGCGATGGCAGTGTATCTCGCCGGGGCGCGGATTGCTGTGCAGGGCATACCCCACGTACCGCGCACTTCGTGGACGACCGGCAAGCAGCGCCACCTGACCATACGTGGCGACCATCCCTTCGGGGATCTGCTCGACCACCTCGTACACCCGTTCAAAAAAGCCCTCAGACGCCATCGCTCGCCCCCTTCTCCGCATTAACAGCATAAAGAAATGATCCCTTGGGGACGGAGGAAAACGGATCATTCGCGGCCTCCGTGCGGTCGATGATCCGTTTTCCTCCGTCCCCAAGGGATCATTTGTTGGCAGGTTGGTTAGTTGGCGGGCTGGAAGAAGGCTACGGCTACGGCACCGGGGCCTACGTGGGTACCGATGGTGGCACCGATGGTGTGAACGGGCAGCTCGCCCTCGGTGTGGCCAGCCCACAGTGCCGCGCTGTCCTCGATATACTTCTTGAGCACCGCATCCGAAAGGCCCGTATAGCCGAGCGCCAGCGGCATGGAAAAGTCGATGCCGCCCGCCTTTTCGACCTTTTGGTTCAGCAGGTTGCGGCCGTTCTTGGAACCGCGCGCCTTTCCCAGCTGCACAATCAGACCGTCCTCGGCAGCTACCACGGGCTTTACGTTGAGCAGCGTACCCACGGCGCCGGCAGCAGCAGACAGGCGACCGCCGCGCACCAGGTACTCCAGCGTCTCGAGCAGGCCGATAACCACCACGCGGTCGCGCACGGCCTCGACCGCCGCCGCGATCTGGGCCGCGCTACGGCCCTCGTCCACCAAGCGCAGCGCATACTCAACCAGAATGCGTTCACCCAGGGTGACGTTGTTGCTATCAACCACGTACACATCGCCGCCCGGCGCCTCGGCTAGTGCGGTACGGGCGCTCTGATTGGTGCCCGACAGCTTAGCGCCCACGGTAATAATCACAGCCTCATCGCCGGCTTCGCGAATCTCGGCGATAGCCTGCGAGAACGCGTACGGGTTGACCTGGCCGGTCTTGGGCAGCTCATCGCGCTCCACGAGCATCTCGTAAAAGCGCTGGTGATCGATGTCGACGCCATCCATGTACACATCGGTGCCAAAGGTGACGGACAGCGGCAAAACGTCCAGTGCCGGGTGCTCGGCCGGCGACATATCGCTTGCGGAATCGGTAATAATGCGGACGGACATAGCGAATCCTTTCTTGCGCAGGTCCCGCGCAGGGAATTTTGACAGCAATGCCCCGGCACGGTATACGCGCTCAAACGGGACGATGCAGTTGTTAATGGGAAGCAAATGCCTAGGCGGCCCTACAGCTCGCGCAAGGTGTTGAGAATCGTACGCAGCGACGCATACATCTGCTCACGCTGCTCCACGCCCATGGCCTTGCCGGTGGTGTCGAGCACTTCACGAATAATGCAATCGGCCTCGTTCATGCTCTCGCCGCCCAACGTGGTCAGGCGAACCGGGGCGCGATACTTAACGGCGGCATCGCCCGAATCGTCGACTTCGACGTAGCCGCCCTCCTCCAGATGCGCCAGCGTGCGCGAGACGGCAGCGCGGGTCACGCCAGCCATGCGGGCGAGGTCGGCACCAGTCAGGCCGTCCTTGCTGCGCTCAAGATAGTACAGGCACATGATGTCGGAGCCCTTAAGGCCCAGCCTTGCGCCCTCAGATGTCTTAATGCGCTGGATCTCCTTGTAGAGTCCACTGATCAGTCCGACAAAGTCCTCGAAACGTGTCTCGTCGCTCTGTTGCATGGGAGACGACCGCCTTTCGCTTGCATAATGCTAACGGGTAAACATCTTAGCCGTACCCAGCGACCGCAAGCCCCGCACGCCCTATTTGTTAACTCATCAACATAAAAACCACCACAAAGGGGACAGGCACCTTTGTGGTGGTTTTGACCGGCGAGTATGATTTGCAGAAGTTGCTACAGCTCCACGCGGGGATTGTCGCGGGTCACAAGCGTCTTAACGACAACCGTCGCTCCCAGATAGCGCTCGAGCAGATCGGCAAGACGGTCGATGGCGGCCTGGCAGTCCCCCATTCGCTCGGGCTCTACGCACTCAATCGCCAGGAATGCGTCGGCCGAATCGTCGGATAGAGCCGTTCGAACGCCGTCGCGCCAGTTCCAGCAGCGGCACACGGCGCCCGCATCGTCGATGTAGGCGAGCTCGCCGGGCAGCGTCGGGTCGTCCGCTTCCTCGCCAAGCGGCAGGAACGCATCCCCGCCGTCGGTCACCTTCAGGCGAAGGTCCCCCTCAATCGCATGCAGATCCTCGCCTCCCACGGGCAGTGCATAGGACAGCGACACCGTGTTATAGATATCCACCGCGGGCGTAATGTGGCCCACCGGCTTGCCCTTGAGCACGCGCTTGAGCAGGTTCTCGATTGAACAGCGCGCGCCCTTTTTGGTCTTGAACAGACGATAGGCCTCGCGCCATGCCTTGACCGGTGCGTTCTCGCTGATTGTATCGCTGGTCAGATGACGCTCCGCATCGATATTGGCACGGTCGAGCAGCGCCGCTATCGCGTCCACATCCTCTTGAGGTATCTGGGCCGCGGGCTTCATACCCTCCACGACCACAACACCGACCGCCGCCTGAGGAAACAGCTCCCAAAATGAATCCTCGGCAATAAAGCTCTTCATACATGCTCCCTTCACGATTCGCGCCCGAGCGAGGGCACCCAAACAAAAAGCGCCCTTACGACGGCCACCTTCAAAGTCCTACGGTGCCGCCACAAGAGCGCTTACGCTGCCCCCATCCGGAGAAGGGGGCGAGATGTCAGGCGTATTGTAACCCGAGTCATCCGCGCGAGCAAAACCACCACAAAGGTGCCTGTCCCCTTTATGGTGGTTTTGGGTCTGAGGCGACGCTAGCGGCGGAGTCCCAGCAGGCCGCGGCCGCGATGACGGGCGTCGGCGGGCACTTGAGCGTGCGGGCCGGCGGCCTTGACGGACTCGGGCAGGTGCGAGTACTTCTTCTCGAAGTTCTCCTCAAACATCACCGCCAGGTTGTGCGCTGCCTCGTCGTAGCGAGCGGTGCTCTGCCAGTACTGGCGCGGCACCAGGATGCCATCGGGCACACCGTGGCACGTAGTGGGAATGTCGACGTTAAAAATATCGTCGTGCACAAACTCGCTGTCCTCGATGGTACCGTCGAGGGCGCGGGCCACCAGGGCGCGCGTGTAGGCAAGCTCGATGCGATGGCCCACGCCATAACCGCCGCCAATCCAGCCGGTGTTGACCAGATAGACGCGCGTGCGACCGTCGGCGATACGCTCACCGAGCATCTTGGCATAGACCATGGGGTCGAGCGGCATAAACGGCTCTCCGAACAGCGAGGAGAACGTGGGCGTGGGCTCGGTGACGCCGACCTCGGTGCCGGGGATCTTGGCCGTAAAGCCCGTCACAAAGTGATACATGGCGGCGTCGGCCGTCAGGCGCGAGATGGGCGGCAGCACGCCAAAGGCATCACAGGTCAAAAACAGCACAACGCTCGGGGTGGTGCCCATGCCCTTGGTCCACGCGTTGGGAATGTGCTCGACGGGATAGGCCACGCGCGTATTGTGCGTGATCGAGATGTCATCATAGTTAGGCTTGCGATTCTCATCGAGCACCACGTTTTCGCAGATGGCGCCAAAGCGAACAGCGTTGAAGATCTCGGGCTCGTGGAACGCATCCAAGCCCTCGCACTTGGCGTAGCAGCCGCCCTCGACGTTAAAGATGCCCATGTCGGACCAGCCGTGCTCGTCGTCGCCGATCAGCAGGCGCGTGGGGTTGGCCGAAAGCGTGGTCTTACCCGTGCCGGAGAGGCCAAAGAACACCGCGGTCTCATGCGTGACGGGATCCATGCTGGCCGAGCAGTGCATGGGCAGCACGTCGTCCTCGACAGGCAGCAGGTAGTTCATAACGCTGAAGATGGACTTTTTGATTTCGCCGGAGTAACCGGTGCCGGCAACCAGAATCACGCGCTCCTGGAAGTTGATGACCACGGCAGCGCTGGAGTTGAGGCCCTTGATGGCGGGGTCGCACTGGTAGCCAGGTGCCGCGAGCACGCAAAAGTCCGGCTCGCAGGTGCGCGCAATTTCGCGGGCAAGCGGACGAGCGAGCATTTGCTTAATAAAGAGCGCCTGGCTGGCACGCTCGCAGGCGACGAGCAGGCGACGCGTGTGGTTGCGGTCGGCGCCCGCCATGCCGCGCGTGACAAACACGTCGCGCTCGTTGAGGTAGTCGACGATACCGGCCTTGATGGTCTCGTAGCTCTCAATCGAAAGCGGTCGGTTGACGGCGCCCCAGGCGATCTTGTCGTGAACATCGGGGGTGTCAACGATAAAACGATCGTTGGGTGAACGGCCGGTGCGCTCCCCCGTCTCGATCACCAGCGCGCCGTTGGATGCCATGCGGCCTTCTTCGCGGCGGATAGCGTACTCGACGAGCTCCGCGGCGGGTAGATCAACCAGCAGGCGGGGCTGATTATCGGCGGGATCTTCGACCAGCGTAATACCAAAGTTGGACAGAACTTCTGCAGGGGTAACACCAGGCATGGGGCCTCCTTTAAAAACGCGACACGCGGACGC
>CAUADW010000069.1 GCA_958427895.1 uncultured Collinsella sp. | reverse complement strand
GCTTGCGCGGGCATATCGTCAACGACATGGACGTGTGTATCTGCTGCGGCATGTGCGCGCGTCGCTGCCCGGCGGGCGCACTCTCGGTCGATCGCAAGGGTGGAACGTGGTCGATCGACCCGTATGCCTGCGTGGTGTGCGGCGAGTGCATCGAAAGCTGTCCTAAACACTGCCTGACTATGGACACCGCTCGCACCCCAGTCGCAGCGGACAAGACTCCCACGGTAGAAACCAAGCCGGAATAGCGCTGGAACAGAGCTGGAATAGGGGCCGGTGGGGCAAGAATGCCCCACCGGCCCCGCGCTTAAACGCGCGGTTGTGCCGTCGCGAACAAAACTATGCCGGATTACGGGGCTGGATAGCGAACCTCCGACCATACGGAAAATCGCAAAAATAAAACCACAGGTAGATAGCCTGCCGTTTTTCAAAAAATGGAGGTATGGATAAGGGTCCCGACATTAGCCCCGTAATCCGGCATAGTTTTGAAATGACACCATATCCGTAACAGCCCTTGATCTCCCGTGGACAGAGGGAAACGGATCATTTTGGCCTCGCGAGGGCCGCCGCGTGACCCGTCTGCCACGAAAGGGGCCCATCTACTACGTTTAGGCGGCAGTCCTCGACCACGGCAAGTAATGCGAAATGAAAGCCGCAGGTAGAACGCCTGCGGTTTTTCATGAAACGCGGTTATGGTCGGAGGTACCGGACTAAACATAGTAGATAGGCCAGTTTCGTGGCGAGCACCACCAATAGATCCCCCGGGGACGGAGGAAAACGGGTTCTTTTGCCCCGTCCATCTTGAGTCGCACCCGTTTTCCTGCTAAAACGCCGTGTCTCAACTTTGGTGAGACATTTGTCTCACGCTCAAAACCGAATCTGGAACATGTGTCACCTGCCCTAATTGTGTCTCATTTCGTAACTTTAGGCTGATGCAAGGTCTGAGACCGCGAGAAGGGAGACGCGATGAGTAAGTACACGAGGGGTCTCTTGGCGGTGATACTGGCCGTAGTGCTGGTATTGCCGGCTGCAGCATTTGCCATGCTGCCCGAGGCCAACGCCAGGTCCAGTACCGGAATGGACGGACCGACAATGAGCGGAAAGGTCGTCGTCGATCCCGACACCAGCGGACGCTGGGAAATCTGGGCGGCCGGTCACAACGGTAATAAAGTAACGACTCAAAATGTCGGCCGAATCTGGACCGACAAGACGGTCGAGGCAACTGAGGAAAACGAAGAGTCGGATTTTCTGACCACGCTTTCGGCCATGTCCTCGACGTCTAATTCAACCGTGACGGTTACTACGCCGCTCGACATCGTGATGGTGCTGGATGCATCTGGCTCGATGGATGATCCTATGGGTGGCGGAGATCGCACCAAGCGTATCGATGCACTGAAGAACGCTGCGAACAGCTTTATCGATACCATCGCAAAACAAAATGAGAGCATCGAGGGCGTCGATAGGCAGCATAGGGTTGCCATTGTTAAGTTTGCGGGCAAGAAGTCCAACGATATCGGCAACAATATGTATCGCGACGGAGGGTACTCCTACAATTACACCCAGGTTATGAAAGAATTGACCTACTGTTCCGGCAGCAATGCGGATGATCTCAAGAAGAATACAATTAATAAAATTCAGCCTGCCGGCGCCACGCGCGCCGACTATGGCCTAGAGCTGGCCGAGAAAATCACTACCACTTATGGTCGCAAAGACGCCAAGAAGATTATTGTGTTCTTTACCGACGGTACGCCAACAAAGCAAAATAAATTCGATGCGGGTGTCGCTAACGCTGCCGTGACAGCTGCTAAGAATATGAAGGACGGCAAGGCCACCGTTTATACTATCGGCATCTTTGACGGCGCGGACCCCAGCGCTGGTATCCAGGATTCGGGAAAAAGCCAAAAAGAGAACAAGTTCATGCAGGCCGTTTCGAGCAACTACCCCAATGCCACGGCATGGAATATTCACGGAACGCGTGCGGAAAACTCCGACTACTATAAGTCGGCGACCAATGCCGAAGAGCTCAAGAAGGTCTTCGACGACATCTCTCAGGCCATCACATCGGAGGCGCCTTATCCGACCGAAATCCATAAGGGCTACGACGAGACCAAGTCCGGCTACATCACGTTTACCGACGAGCTGGGCGACTTTATGCAGGTTGATGGATTTACCGAAGTCGTCATCAACGGCACACCGGTTACCAAGACGGACAAAACGGTCAATAAAGAAACCAATACCGACACCTACGAGTTCACCGGCAAGGCAAAAGACCTGCTCATTACCGTGCAGCGTGCCGGCGATGACAATCCCCAGAAGGGCGATATCGTAACGGTTAACATTCCTGCGTCGTTGATTCCGCTGAGCCACTTTAAGACCGTAGACGGCAAGCTTTCGGTCGACAACGTTAAGCCCATCCAGGTGAAGTATGCTTCGAGCGTGAAGAGTGTTGCGCTCGACAACCTATTTACGCCTGAGGAGGTCACGGGGCTCAAGGCTTACATCGAAAAGAATACGACCGTTGCCGACGATGGCAGCAAGACCGTGAGCTTCTACGCAAACAAGTGGAAGACCGGTGCGTTGGGTGATACGGTTGCGAACTTTGAGCCGGCCGATACCAACCGCTACTACTACTTCCAGAAGCAGACCCCCATTTACACGGACAAGGACTGCACACAGCCTGCAAAGAATTCACTGGCAGAGAAAGGCACCTATTACTACAAGGATGAGTTTGAGGAGCAGGGCTCGAACAACGAGGCCAAGCCCACCACCGCCGTCATCGAGTTCATCGGTGGCGACGCTACCAAGTTTGACGGCGCTATAGTTGCCGACAAGGAAGGAAACCTGTCGTTTAGCGTGGGAACCGCGCGCCTGGCCTTTATCGATGAGCTCCACACCACCAAGAAGAGCGTGGGCGGCAACAACACTGGTACCGCGACCGACGTTCTCAACCCCAAGTGGAATAACGTGTCCGCCAAGGCGACCGCGACGCATGTCAATTCCTACCTGGGCAACAACGGTAAGATCAGCTTTGCGTATGACATGACGCCGGCAATGGTGAACACCAAGGCCAGCTTTGGTCTGACCAAGGTGCTCGAGGGTCGCGACCGGACGAATGCTGACGCGTTTGAGTTTGGCCTGACGTCCGAGAACGGCGCCCCGATGCCTACGACTACGACTGCGATCGTGCGCAAGGCCGACCTGGACGCCCGGGGCAAGGCTGCCATCGACTTCGGTACGATCGAATACACCAAACCTGGCACGTACGTCTATAAGGTCAGTGAAAAGCACGCCGGGACCACGATTGACGGCATCGCCTACAGCGGTAACGTCGCGGAGATCACCGTGACGGTGAGGCCCAATAAGAAGGGCGAACTGAGCGCTGACGTGAAGGTGACCTCGGGTGAGACCGAGTTCAAGAACGTCTACGCTTCGGATCCTGTTGAGTCCAGCGTTACCGACCAGATTGCCGTGGCCAAGTCCCTGACCGGGCGCGACTTGGCGGAAGGCGAGTTCAGCTTTGAGCTGCTCGAAGTCATGGGCAAGGAAGTTAAGCCTGTCGAGACCGTTGCAAACGGCGCCGACGGCAAGGTGACGTTCAGCGCCATCAAGTACACCGAGATCGGCCAGCATACCTACAAGCTGCGCGAGGTCAAGGGCGACGCCGGCGGCATCACCTACGACAATACGGTCTACACTGTCGTGACGACCATTGCCGATAACGGCAAGGGCCAGCTGGTCGCTACGCACGAGCTGAGGGGCGCCAAGGACGTCAAGAACATCGAGTTCAAGAACGCCTACACCACGAATGCTGCCGAGGCATCGCTTGCGGGCATCAAGAACCTGCAGGTCGCCGACGGCTTGACCCCGGCTGACATTGCCGGCAAGTTCACCTTTACCGTGACCGGTGAAGAGGGTGCACCCATGCCCGTGAACGCGAGCGTAACCAATGATGCCAAGGGCAAGGTCGACTTTGGCAAGATCACCTTTACGCTCGACGACCTTAACAAGGCTCTGGGCGAGAAGCCCGAGAAGCGCGAGCACACCTTTACCTACACCGTGACCGAGTCCGGCGAGGTCGCTGGCGTGACCAACGACGACAGGCCTTCACGCACGGTTTCCTTCACCGTGACCGATGACGGCAAGGGCAATCTGAGCGTATCCCGCAAGCCGGACGGCGATGTGGCATTTACGTTCACCAATACCTATAACGTGACGCCTGTCGAGACGAGCGTTACCGACCAGATCACCGCGAACAAGGTCCTGACCGGGCGTGAGCTCAAGGAAGGTGAGTTCTCCTTTGAGCTGGTCGAGGGCGACGAGGTCGTCGCCAAGGGTACCAACGCTGCTGACGGCACGATTGCCATGGACAAGATTGCCTACGACAAGCCCGACAAGCACACCTACACGCTGCGCGAGGTCAACGGTGGAACCACCAGCAAGGGCATCACCTACAGTGACGCCAAGTACACCATCGAGACCACCATCACGGACAACGGCGACGGCACCCTCAAGGCCGAGCATGTCCTGAAGGACCCCGAGGCTGCGACCTTCAAGAACACCTACAGCGTAACCCCGCTCGATGCAGAGCTCGACTTTGACCTGAGCAAGGCCATCGACGGCCGCGAGTGGACGGATGGGGACGAGTTTAGCTTTACCATTACCGCCCCCGATGGCGCCCCGCTACCCGATCCTGCGACCGTAACCGTGAGCAAGCACGACGCGAAGGACGGCATTGCCGCCATCAAGTTCGGCAAGATTCGCTACACGGCTGCCGGAACCTACAAGTACGAGATCCGCGAGAACGCGGGTAATACGGTTGGCATGACGTATGACTCCCACGTCGCGACCGCCGAAGTGACCGTGACCGAGGGCAGTGAGGGCAACCTGACCGCAAACGTCACCAAGAAGGAAAACGGACGCTTTACCAACATGTACCGCACTGAGCTCGATTACGCCGCGGCCGGCGGCCTCAAGCTCAGCAAGACCCTCTGCGGACGTCCCATGACCGAGGGTCAATTCACCTTTACCGTGACGCCCGCCGACGATGATTCGGCTAGCGCACTTGGCCTGCTGCCCGGGGCCAACAACTTCGAGTCCCCCGCAACGATAGAGGGAACGGTCGGACTGATCGACATTCTGGCTGGTCATGAGGTTAAATTTACGCAAGCTGACGCCGGCAAGACCTTCAAGTACACCGTGGCCGAAAAGAACGACGGCCAGCCCGGTTACACCTACGATGACGCCGTACGCACGGTGACGATCGCCATCGTCGACGACACCGCCGGTACGCTCACTGCTACGACGACCGTTTCCGGTGGTCCCGAGGGCACGCATGAGACGGTCCACAAGAGTGGCGAGAACAAGGTCGAGAAGGCCCTGGTGCCGTTCCACAACAGTTACAGCGCTACGACCAACACGCCTGGTGGCACCGCTGCTCAGGTCGTTGCCACCAAGACTCTGACCGGTCGCCCGATGGCCGACGGCGAGTTCTGGTTCGGCATCGCCTATCAGGGTGAGCTTGTGGCATACGAAAACCTCAAGCCCAATATCGGCGGGCACGTGAGCTTTGATACGCTGCACTACGACACCAAGATGCTTGCTAATCTTGAGGCTGCTGGGCTTGCTTATCGTACCGATAAGGACGGCAAGCTTGCCTGGACCATTAACTACACGGCCTACGAAGATTTATTCGGGCTGCCGAATGGCGTTTCCGCTACAACGTGGAGCTTTGGCTTTAAGGTTATCGTCGTCGACAACGGTGACGGTACCCTGACGGCGACGGTCGACTACGGCGGCGTCGAGCCCTTGTTCGAGAACGTCTACGGCGCCGACGCCGTGGATGCCGCGCTCACCGGTACTAAGAAGCTCCAGGTTGCCGAGGGCCTGACCCCGGCCGACATCACGGGTAAGTTCACCTTTACCGTGACCGCCGACGAGGCAGGTGCCCCGATGCCCGAGCGCACGACCGTAACCAACGACGCAGCCGGTAACGTGGACTTTGGCAAGATCCACTTTACGCTCGAGGACCTCAACCGCGCTCTGGGCGTGACGGACGATGCGACCGATAAGGCCGAGGCGGACGAAGCTGACGAGGCCGAGGCCGACGAGGCAGAGGCTGAAGAGGCCGACCCCGCCGCTGACGCCAATGTCGACGAGTCCGAGCCTGCGGCCCCCACCGCTCCGCGCTCGCACACCTTTGCCTATACGGTGACCGAGACCGGCAGCGCCCCTGGCGTGACCAACGATGCCAACGCCACGCGCAAGGTTTCCTATACCGTGACTGACGACGGCGCCGGACATCTGAGCGTCAAGCGCGAAGGCGACGACGGTGCTGCCTTCACGTTCACCAACACCTACAGCGTAACGCCTACCGATTCGTCCGTGACCGATCAGGTCAAGACGGTCAAGCGTCTGACCGGACGCGACCTTGCAGTCGGCGAGTTCACGTTCGATCTGCTCGAGGACGACGTGGTTGTCGCAAGCGGCACCAACGACGCCAACGGCACTGTGACACTGAGCCCGATCCGCTACGAGGCGCCCGGCACGCACACGTACACGCTGCGCGAGGCTTGCCCCAATGCGCTCGGCCTGTACAAGGGCGTCACCTATGACGGTACGACCTACACCGTCGTGGCCACCGTCTCTGACAACGGCGATGGCACGCTGGCCGTGACGCACAAGCTCGAGGGAACCACCGAGTCGGCTGGTTTTACCAACAAGTATCACGCCATGCCCACCCAAGTCTCCATCGGCGCCATCAAGGTGCTCGAGGGACGCGAGCTCAAGAAGGACGAGTTCAGCTTTAAGTTCGTTGGCGAGGGCATCGAGTCCACCGTCACCAACGATGCCGACGGCAAGATCAACTTCGACAAGTTCGAGTACGACGAGCCCGGAACGTACGTCTACACCATCAGCGAGGTCAAGGGCGACGAGACCGGTATGACTTATGACAAGTCCGTCTTTACCGCGACCGTCAACGTGGTCGATGACGGCGAGGGCAGCCTCAAGGCAAGCGTCGCCTTTGCCAAGGGCGACAAGAGCGTCGAGGGTATCGTGTTCAACAACACGTACAAGAAGCCCGAGACGCCCGTGTCGACGCCCGATCCCGGCACGCCCAAGACCGTGACGAATATCGTCAAGACGGTCAAGGGTTTCCTGCCCACCACGGGTGACCAGCAGGCCGCCGCTCTGCTTATGACATTTGTCATCGCCATGGCCGGCGTCGGAGCCCTGGTCTGGGGTATCCGTAAGCGCTAGGCACGTCGACAGCGCCCGGGGCCAAAAGGCCCCGGGCGGCCGGCAGGGCTAAATCCCGACCTACTCCTACCCCCAGCCGCCACGGAGGCATCTCCCTCCTCCGTGGTGGCGCTTTTGTGCGTTGGGGAGGAGGGCGCGCCACGAAACCGGCCCATCTACTACGTTTAGCCCCTTACCCCCAACCATGCCGAAAAGCGCAAAAACAAAACCGCAGGTAGAACGCCTGCGGTTTTGTTCAAAACGAAGGTATGGTCAGGGGTATCGAGTCAAACGTAGTAGATGGGCCGATTTCGTGGCGGGCGGTTTCGGCTGATCCATTGGGGACGGAGGAAAACGGCTCATTTTGGTCCCGCGAGGCTGGCGGAGACACTCGTGCAGGGCCGCCCGAACAAAACTATGCCGGTTTACTACGATGAATCCGAGATTCCTGACCACACCCGCATTTTTGCAAATATCGCAAGTGTTCTACCTGCGGTTTTGTAAGTGCGCAATTTGCCGTGGTCGGAGATATGCGGTTCATCGTAGTAAACCGGCATAGTTTTGAAATGGCATCAAATTGGCGGCAGCCAGCGGCTAGCCTCGCAGATAGGCGATGGCGATTTGGGTGCGGTTGCGCAGGCCCATTTTGGCAAGGATTGAGCTGATGTGGTTGCGCACGGTGCCTTCGCCCATATAGGCGGTGGCGGCAATCTCCTTGTTGTCGAGGCCGCGGGCGATGAGCTCTGCGACTTCGAACTCGCGGTCGGTCAGGCTGACAAAGGCCGCGGGCCGGCGGGTCGTGCCCGCCTCGACGCCCGTTCCGTCAAAATCGATGTCCTCGATCGCCTTTCCCTCGAGCACGCGTTTGCCATCCATGACCTGCGCCAACGCTGGCGGAATGGCGGCGACATCGGTTTTAATCAGGTAGCCGCGGGCGCCCAACTTGAGCGCCGACACAATGTACTCGTCATCCGAAAACGTCGTCAGAAACACCACGCGCGCCGCGGGATCGCGCTCAAGGATTTCGCGTGCCGCCGAAAGTCCGTCGCGCTTCGGCATCTGGATGTCGAGCAGTGCGATGTCGGGTGCGTGCTCGGCGTAGAGCGCGACCGCGTCGTCGCCGTCGGCACCGGTGCCCACCACCTCTATCTGCGGCTGAGCGCCCAGGATAATCTTGAGTGAATCGACCACCAGATGGTCGTCGTCGACAACTATGAGCCTCATCGGCCCTCATCTCCTTGCTGCTTGGGAATGGTGGCAAACACGCGCCATCCGGAGGCGCCGACTCGCGAGCCGGCAGTGAAAGTGCCGCCAAGTGCCTCGACACGCTCGCGCATGGAGGCGAGCCCCATACCCCCTGTGGCGCTGCGGGCGCCTGTTCGAACCCCGCCCGTTCCATCATCGGTAACGATGAGCTGGTAAAACGATGGGTGCTCCATGCACCGCACGGTAATGGTTTTGGCATGGGCGTGGCGCATGGCGTTGGAAAGCGCCTCGCGTAGCACTGCCGCAAAGCAGTTGGCGACGTTGGCGGGTGTATGCTCGGCCAAAACCTCAAGCTCAATCTGCGGACCGCTGTCCGAGCGTGCGCCTTCAACGATGCGCTCGAGCTGCACGGAGAGGTCAGTCGCATTGTCGTTGAGCGCGTGGACGCTGGCGCGCACGAGTTGGAGCGCCTCGTCAACCGTGCGTTTGACGTCGGTGAAATCGGCGGCAACCCTGGGCTCGTCGGCGTGCACGACGCGCAGGGCCTCGGCCTGCAGCGAGGCGCGCGTGAGCTGGTGGCCGACGTTATCGTGAATCTCGCGCGCGATACGGGCTCGCTCGGCGAGTGTCGCGAGTTCGACTTCGTAGTCCTGGCGGTCAGCAAGATCGCGGTTGCGCGCCTCGAGCGCGAGGGCTCGTTCCTGCAGCTCGTCGC
>CAUADW010000068.1 GCA_958427895.1 uncultured Collinsella sp. | reverse complement strand
CACCCGATCGCCATGGAGGAGGGCCTGCGCTTCGCTATCCGCGAGGGTGGCCACACCGTCGGTTCGGGCATCGTCTCCACGATCATTGAGTAAATTAGCTCTTTGATATAGCTGACTTAGAGAACCCGGCACTTATATGGGTGCCGGGTTCTTTTCTGCAATGGATATTGAGCCGTTGCTGGTGTCGAGAGGATCGATAATGGTCCTGGATGCACCGTCGATTAGCTCTCGATGTCTTCATTGATGTGTTCCAAATATGAATGGATCCACCGAGAACCAATTGACTCGAGGTTTTCATTGACAGCACTTACGTGGAGCTGATAAAGTAACAACTCGTGCCCGTACGGGGCGGAAATGAAAGGTTCAGGATACATGCGTACTCTAGTTACTCTTGCGTGCACTGAGTGCAAGCGCCGCAACTATACGACCACCAAGAACAAGTCGACCATGCCTGATCGTATGGAGATCAAGAAGTATTGCCCCTGGTGCCGTCACCACACGCTGCACAAAGAGACTCGCTAGTCTCTAGTCACATACGCCAGTAGTTCAATTGGTAGAGCATCGGTCTCCAAAACCGAGTGTTGAGGGTTCGAGTCCTTCCTGGCGTGCCAGTCATTATTCCGTAAGCTCCCACTTGGGGGCTTACGGTTTACTCATGTATAAGCGCATTGCGCGGAGGTAACCCAAATGGCCAACAAGAAGAACAAGAAGAAGGCTCAGCAGCCGGCACCTGCCAACAAAGCTGCCGCCAACTCCAAGGTTGAGGCCAAGAAGGCCGTTGCCAAGAAGAACGAGAAGGCTGCGAAGTCCAAGAAGAACGAGAAGCCTGGTTTCTTCGCCCGCACCAAGAAGTATTTCGCTTCGGTCAAGTCCGAGATGAAGCGTGTCACGTGGCCCGATAAGAAGGAGCTCGTGAACTACTCGGTTGTTGTTTGCGCTTCTCTGATCGTCGTCGGCGTCGTCATCGCTCTGCTCGATGCTGGCTTTGGCGAGGCTCTTGCTCTGTTCTCTGGATTGAGGGGCTAAACCATGTCTAAGCGTTGGTACGTCGTTCACACTTACTCTGGATACGAGAACCGCGTTAAGTCCGATCTCGAGCATCGCATCGAGACTATGGGCATGCAGGACCGTATCTTTGATATCGAGATTCCTATGGAGCGCGTCACCGAGATTAAAGAGGGTGGCAAGCGTGAGACCAAGGATTCCAAGATCTTCCCGGGTTATGTCCTGGTCCGCATGGAGATGGATGACGATGCTTGGACGTGTGTTCGTAACACGCCTGGCGTCACCGGTTTCCTAGGCGGCAACGGCAAGCCCGCTCCGCTTTCCCGCGACGAGTACAACAAGATGACTCGTCGTCCCGGTAAGGGCGATTCGCCCAAGCGCACCTCGGTTGATATTCAGGTCGGCACGTCCGTCCGCGTCACCGATGGCCCGCTTACCGACTTTGATGGCAAGGTCTCCGAGGTTAACACCGAGGCTGGCAAGCTCAAGGTCACGCTGATGATCTTTGGCCGCGAGACGCCGGTCGAGCTCGACTTTAACCAGGTCGCTGTCATCGCTTAAGTTTTCGTCCGTTCGCGCGAGCGTGCTTCTTCTGTGACTGCTCATCTCAGGAGTGCTTCTAACACGTGCGTGCTTACGATATAGCAAGTACTTCACACTCGTGATTCGAAAGGAATGACCATGGCTGAGAAGAAGGTTGCCAACGTCATTAAGCTCCAGATTCCTGCTGGTGCAGCTAACCCCGCTCCTCCCGTCGGCCCCGCCCTGGGCGCTGCTGGCGTGAACATCATGCAGTTCTGCCAGGCCTTTAACGCCGAGACGCAGGACAAGAAGGGCGACATCATCCCCGTTGAGATCTCTGTCTACGAGGATAAGTCCTTCTCCTTCATCACCAAGACCCCGCCGGCGGCTCACCTCATCAAGAAGGAGCTGAACCTCAAGTCTGGTTCCGCTAAGCCCCAGGCCGACAAGGTTGGTCAGCTCTCCCAGGAGCAGCTCACCAAGATCGCCGAGATCAAGATGCCGGACCTCAATGCCAACGACATTGACGCCGCCAAGAAGATCATCGCCGGTACCGCCCGTTCCATGGGCGTCACCATCGCTGAGTAGCGATTTCTTATGGTAACGACGGGTGCTCCGACCGGGGTGCCCGTTAAATGTGTGCAATAGGGTACACGATACGATGTGGGAGGGCTCACGCCCGTTTAACCACAGGAGGTAATGCACATGGCTAAGCATGGTAAGAGCTATAACGCCGCTGCCGAGAAGATCGACCGCGCCACGCTCTACACCCCCCTTCAGGCTGCCAAGCTCATCAAGGAGCTCGACACCGCCAAGTTCGACGAGACCGTCGAGGCTCACTTCCGTCTGGGCATCGATACTCGTAAGGCTGACCAGAACATCCGTGGTTCCATCTCCCTGCCCCACGGCACCGGCAAGACCGTTCGTGTTGCCGTCTTCGCCGAGGGCGAGAAGGCCCGTGAGGCTGAGGCTGCCGGCGCCGACATCATCGGTTCCGACGAGCTCGTCGCCCAGATTCAGAAGGGCGAGATCAACTTCGACGCCGCTATCGCTACGCCGAACATGATGGCCAAGGTTGGCCGCATCGGTAAGATCCTTGGTCCCCGTGGCCTCATGCCGAACCCCAAGCTCGGCACTGTGACCATGGACGTCGCCAAGATGGTCTCCGAGCTCAAGGCTGGCCGCGTTGAGTACCGCGCCGACCGCTACGGCATCTGCCACGTGCCCCTGGGCAAGAAGTCCTTCTCTGAGCAGCAGCTCGTCGAGAACTACGCTGCCCTGTACACCGAGATCCTGCGCGTCAAGCCCTCTTCTGCTAAGGGCAAGTACGTCAAGTCCATCTCCGTGTCTTCCACCATGGGCCCTGGCGTCAAGGTCGATCCCGCTGTCCAGCGTGACTTCCTGGCTGAGTAACTGCTAGTTACTGCTTGAGCAAAGCAAGCATTGCTAAAGAAACCCGGTTCTGCTTTGCGCAGGACCGGGTTTCTTGCTATCGCGTCAAAACCACCTCAAAGGGGACAGTGTCCCCTTTGAGGTGGTTACCAGGGTGTTCTTGCGGTTGAGGACTCGATTGCCTCGTGGCGTTTGAGCTCCCGGCGCATGGTTTGCGAATTGAGCCAGGCTGCCTGCCAGCCACGGATGGGGTAGCGTGTCTGGTCGAGCTCAAACTGTGTATAGCCGCAGGCGTTGATGATCGTCGTTGCACACACATGCTGACGTTCGCGCTGAAAATCGCAACCGTAGCTTTGGTGCACATGCCCGTGCACCATGTAGTCGGGATTCCAGGATTCGAGTGCTGTGTTAAAGCACTCGAACCCTCGATGCGGCAGATCGTCCAGATCACCCATACCGGCGGCGGGTGCATGGGTAAGCAGAATGTCGCACCCGCCGACCATCCTAACCTTACGCGACAGCTTACGCATGCGCTTGGACATCTCGCGTTCGGTGTACATGTTGGCGCCGTCGCGATAACGCATGGACCCGCCAAGGCCCGCAATGCGAATCCCTCGGTACGTGTACACGCTGTCTTCTACGCAGATACATCCGCCCGGTGCATGACGTGCGTAGCGGTCATCGTGATTGCCGCGCACGTAGATGAGCGGTTTGTTGATGACCGTGACCAAAAACTCAAGATAGTCCGGGTCCAGATCGCCAGCGGACAAAATCAGGTCGACTCCCTCAAAGCGTTCCTTGCGAAAGCACTCCCAAAGGCATCGTTCTTCGGTATCGGCTATGGCAAGGATTTTCATAGGGCAGGGACTTTCGGCTCATCGTCGAGCTGCGGAATGGTGCCTACCACGTTGTCCGCCAGCCAATCCATCTCGACAATCTGCGTGCTCGGCAGCGGAGGGAAGCCTTCGATCTGTACCACGCCGTTCTGGCTATGGAGCTCGCCGCCAAAGGGGTTGATGGATCCCTCAACAATGCCGTTGCGGAGCAACTGCACGAGTTTGCGCGTCTGGTAGGGTAGGCCCGGAGCGTAACGGATGTCGATAACGCCGGAGCTCATGCCGTACCAGTAGTTGACGGCACGCACTTGGTTGTCGTCGCTGGTCTCGTCCCACGTGCCGTGCAGAAGGCTGCGAACGATGAGCTCGTAGTAACGGCCCCAGTTCCATACGGGCATGGCGATGCCGGTGACTTTGCCGTCGACCAAGCGGTGAAGCCCGTAGGCCGTTGGGTCTTCGAGCGACTTTGACATGTCAGCGCCGGTCATGACGCTTACGCCTTCGCGGCACATGGCTTCGGCAAGACCACCGGCGGGAACATCGCCCCAGGTGAGGATGACCTGCGCGCGCGGGTCGAGCAGCGAGGCGCCAATCGCAAAGGCGTTGATCTCGCTGAGTGCGCCCGAGGCGAAGACCGACGCGTGGTAGCCGATGCGGTGGTTGTCCGCCATGCTGGCGGCAAGGGCGCCCAGGAGGAACTTGGCCTCGTACATCTTGCCAAAGTACGAACGGACGCTTTGATGGGGAAGGCCGATAGAGCAGTTGAGGAACCGAACCCGGGGATACTCAACGGCAGCCCTGAGCGTGTATTCCATCAGGCGGTGCGAGGTCGAGAAGATGGCGTTTGCCCCATGTTTGACAGCCGTTTCCACGGCGGCGTAGAACATGTCCGGATCGTGACAGTCCTCGAACGCCTCGGTGCGCACGATACCGTCAAAGTGCTCATCGAGATACTGACGCCCTTGGTCGTGCAGGCTGTCCCAGCTCGACGTCGCACAGGGGAACTCATGGATAAAGGCGATGCGCAGGGGGTTAGCCGCCGAATAGACGGTCTTGCCCATAAAGAAGTTGAGCACGCCGGAGGTGGACTTGGCGGGCGCCTCCTCCTCGTCGACGCTCGGTGCTTCGACAAGATCGACCTTGTCCTCGTCATTTTTGCCGGCAATGACCAGCTCTCGCCAGATCTTGCACAGGCGGTTTACGACGATATCCGTTGGCGTATCCAGCAGGCGGTCCTGGTTGTACACATTGAGGTAGACGAGCATGGCGTCGGCGGGCGTAATGTCCAGGTGATCGCCGCCTGCGCGAAGGTAGGCACGCTTAAAGAGCAGGAAAGTGTGGCGCAGGTAGTCGACCTTTTTCTGCGGCCATTTTTCGATAAGGTTCTGACCGAGCATCTTCGCGAGCGTTTCGTAGCTTCCCTCACGCGAGAACTCGATCTCGTATAGGGGGCAGACGCGCCAAAACGCGCAGAACTCGCCGTACAGGCGGCTTTCGACGGAATCCCATGTGCCGGGGTAGAGACGGGTGACCTTGGCCGAAACCGTCGGGGCGTCTAGGAATTTGAGGACACTGACGCGTTTGTTGCCTTCTTGGACATAGAACCGATGCATGAACTCGGTGACGATGACGGGGTCGCGATAGCCCTCGGTCACCTGGATGTCGTAGAGGTTGGACCACTTGCGGGCGAACTCGGTGCTAAACGGAAGCAGGGGCATAAAGTTACACGAAAAGGCGGACTGACGGCCCTTGGTGACCGTGCCGACGACCATTTCGAGCGGAATATCCCGCAGGCCGACATTCTCTCGCTGACCTAAGGGGAGCTGAGCAACCAAGCTATCGAGGTCCGTAAGGTATGGATGCTCGCTTTGGCTAATGGCGCGTCGACGTCCTTGCTCGCCGCGCTTGCGTGCTTGACGATAGGCCTCTTCCATAATGTTGCTCCTTTAGTCGTTTAAACAACTATATGAACCATGGTACCACGAATGAAAACCACTACAAAGATGCCTGACCCCTTTGCGGTGGTTTAGGCGATGATGGGGGCGATGGCGCGGATGCAGGCGTCGGCTGCCGTGAAAGTAGTGCTGTCGTCGCTGACGATAAAGATGATCTTGCCCTTGATGCCAAAGTCGCCGATCTCGCTAAAGAGCACGTAGGGCTCCTTGTCAAAGCCCGAGATGGGAAGCACGGCGGCCTTGGTGGCGTCGGTGAGCTCATCTGCCAGCGCGTCCAGTGAAGCCCACTTGGACGTGTCCTTGACCGCAACGGGCACGGCCACGCGCCCAAAGGGCATCAAATGCACGAGTGTGTTCTTGGAAATGTTGGAGTTGGGGACGATGATGGTCTGTCCACAGGCATCCTCAATCGTTGTATGGCGCCAAGTGATGTCTTGGACCACGCCGGATACGCCGCCGACCTCGATATTGTCGCCGGGTTTGATGATGCCCATAAACGTCACCTGCATGCCGCCGATAAGGTTTGACAGCGTGTCCTGAAAGCCGAGCGAGATGGCGATGCCGCCGACGCCAAGAGCGGCGACGAGCGCGTTTGCGTTAATGCCAAAGCAGTTGTCGAGGATAAAGCTGCCGCCAATCATCCAGATGACGGCGCGCGCGATGTTGATGAAGATACTCGATGCCGGAAGCGGGTTATCGTCTCGGTTAAGCAGATGGTTCAGGGTCTTGGATACGACCTTGGCGGCGACGGCGGTGCCTATCGCCAAGATGACGGCCCAGATGATGTTGTGGACCCACCGTTGCTCAAAGAAATGAAGAATCGGCTCAAACAATTCCATGTAGGGAAAACCTCCTAATGATCGTCCAACCATGATACCCACCAAGAAGCCCGTCCGATCACATCGGACGGGCCGATAACTTGAGATGGGGTGGCCGCGGTGGCGTAAGCTGGGGCGCCGGCGAGCACGCCGGCAAGGAGTGCGGCGGTCAAGGCGAGACGGGGAAGAGAGCTTCTCGTGGCAGTTTCCTTAGTCCTTAACCAGTAGTTCCTGCTGACGCTGGATTATCGACATAATATGCGAAAACCGCCGCAAGGGCGTCTGTCCCTTTGCGGCGGTTTTGACGTTTGCACAGATAAAACCTACCAAAATAAACCTGTCCCTTTTTGGTAGGTTTAGCTTAGCAGCATGCGGTCGTTGGCGAGCTCGCCACCCGAGACCTCCTCGAATTTCTGCAGCAGGTCGGCTACGGTGAGCGACTTCTTCTCATCGCCCGCCACGTCGTAGATCACATGGCCCTCGTGCATCATGATCAGACGGTTGCCCAGACGGATGGCGTCGTTCATGTTATGCGTGACCATGAGCGTGGTCAGGTGGTTCTCGTCGACGATCTCCTCGGTCAGGTTGAGCACCTTAGAGGCCGTCTTGGGGTCGAGGGCCGCAGTGTGCTCGTCGAGCAGCAGCAGGCGCGGCCTGGTGAGCGTGGCCATCAGCAGGGTGAGTGCCTGGCGCTGGCCACCCGAGAGCAGGCCGACCTTGGCGTTGAGACGCGTGTCCAGACCAAGGTCCAGGCGCTTGAGCAGCTCAACGTACTCATCTTTCTCGGCCTTGGTGACGCCCCACGAAAGGCCGCGACGCTGGCCGCGACGCTTGGCGAGGGCCAAGTTCTCGGCAATCTGCATGTCGGCAGCGGTACCGCGCATGGGGTCCTGAAACACGCGGCCCAGGTACTTGGCGCGCTGCGACTCGCTCAGGCGCGAGATGTCGGTGCCGTCGAGCTCAATAACGCCCGAATCGAGCGGGTACACGCCGGCGATCATGTTGAGCAGCGTGGACTTGCCGGCGCCGTTGCCGCCGATCACGGTTACAAAGTCGCCGTCATTCAGGGTGAGGTCGACGCCGGTGAGCGCGCGCTTCTCGGTGACGGTGCCCTTGTTAAAGGTCTTCTTGACATGCGAGAGCTTAAGCATCTGCCTCATCTCCCTTCGTGTAGGAGCTGCGGAGCTTATAGCGCTCCCAAACCACGGGCACGCACAGGGCCACAGCGACAATCACGGCGGAGAGCAGCTTCATGTCGTTGGCGTCCATGCCCAACTGCAGCACGATGGCGCGGATAAGGAAGTACACCACGGAGCCAAAGACGGCGGAGGCAAGACGGACGCTAAACTGCGTGAGGCCGCCGGGCAGCAGACGGCCGAGCACCTCACCGATAACAATGGCGGCAAGACCGATAACGATGGCACCGGTGCCCATACCAATGTCGGCATACTTTTGGCTCTGGCAGATGAGCGCGCCCGAAAGGCCGATGAGGGCGTTGGAGAGCACGAGGGCGATCATCTTGGTGGAGTTGGTGTTGACGCCCAGAGCGCGGATCATGTACTCGTTGTTGCCGGTGGCTCGCAGTGCCGAGCCGATCTCGGTGCCAAAGAACCAATACAGGATGGCAACGATAGCCACGGCGAGCAGGATGCCCAAGATGATGGCAACGGTGGACTGCGGCAGACCGGTCATATTGCTGACGGCGGAGAACACGGTGCCCTTGGCAAGAATGGGCGTATTGGACTTGCCCATGATGCGCAGGTTGATGGACCACAGGCTGATCTGGGTGAGGATTCCGGCGAGGATCGCAGGAATCTCAAAGACGGTGGTCAAAATGCCCGTGACGGCGCCCGCGATGGCGCCGGCGCACATACCGGCCAGCACGGCGAACAGCGGGTCGACGTTGTTATTGACGATGAGCACAGCGCAGACGCAGCCGCCGAGGGCAAAGCTGCCGTCGCAGGTCATATCGGGAATGTCGAGCAGGCGGAACGTGATAAACACGCCAAGCACCATAATGCCCCAGAGGACGCCCTGCGAAACGGCGCCCTGCAATGCAATGAGCATGCTTCATACCTCCTAGGATAGGGTGGACACGTGATTCACCATAATAGCGGTAACAATGCATAGAAGAGCTGCGGACAGACGTTTTGTTTTACCTGAAACAAGCAGGGCGGACGCCGGTCTACAGCGCCCGCCCCTGTGGCTCAGATATTGAATAACGCAGCTAAAGCGCGAGCACGGGCTCTAGACGCATGCCGCGTATAGCATTACGCGTCCAGGGCGGAAAGGTCGATGCCCAGGGCCTCGGCCATTTCGTCGTTCTTGACGACGACCAGGTCCTTGCTCGAGAGGTGCTTGATCGGCATATCCTCGGGCTTGGCCTCGCCCTTCAGAATCTTGACGGCCATCTCGCCCGCGGCGTAGCCCAGATCCTCGTAATTGATGGAGAGGGTGAACAGGCCGCCGGCCATGCACATGCCCTCCTCGCCAGTCACGAAGGGAAGCTTGTTCTCCTTGCAGATCTGGCCCACCTGCGAGGCGCCCGCGGCGATGGTGTTGTCGGTGGGGGAGTACAGCGCGTCGACCTTGCCCACGGCAGACTCGACGACGGACTGAATCTCGTTGGAGCTCGAGACGGTGAAATCGGTGTACTCGAGGCCCAGCTTGTCGAGCTCCTTCTTGGCGGCCTTGATCTGGACGTCGGAGTTGGACTCGGCGGTGCAGTAGAGCAGGCCGACCTTTTTAACGTCGGGCAGGACCTTCTGCATCATCTCGAGCTGCTCGGCGACCGGGGTGAGGTCGGA
>CAUADW010000067.1 GCA_958427895.1 uncultured Collinsella sp. | reverse complement strand
TTCGTGGACCGGAGTTCGATTCTCCGCGCCTCCACCAATAGTTACAAGCAGGTAGAGAATTGTCTCTACCTGCTTTTTTATTACTTACAGATACCGCGGAGAATCGAACTCTATGCAGGGCGCGGGCGTAAAGAAAACGCGTAAGCGTTTTTAGCCCGCGGGCGAGGACGCCGGCAGGCGGCCGAAGCCGGTGCGTATTTGCGAAGCAAATACGCGGATTCTCCGCGCAACGCCCCAGCCAGATATAGATGCGATGCCGATTAAGCTCCGGCTGCCCATGCCTCGCTTCAACGCAAGCCCCCTACCGCGGAGAATCGAACTCTGCGCAGGGCGCGGGCGTAAAGAAGGCACTGCGGCAACGCAGAGTGAGACGTGCATTTCCAATGGCAGCTCAGGCGGAAAGCGCGTCCCGGAATCCGCGCTCAGACTGGGACGTAGTTTCCGGATGGTGCCTCAAGCGGAAACTACGACCCGGAATCGAGCCGTAGAGTGGGACATGCTTTCCCAATGGCAGCTCAAGCGGAAAGTACATCCCGGAATCCTCATTCGGAATGGGATGCAGTTTCCAAATGAATGGCTAGCGGAAAATTCATCACAGAATCGCCCCTCAGACTGGGACGCGCTTTCCCGGCGGCAACTCATGCTCTGGGGTTGGTTGACCGCCACGCCCTTCTCAACTCCAAAACCTATGCGCCCTCCATTCCAAAACTGGGTAGAAGAAAGCCAAAACGCAATCGCAGGAGGTCAATATGACTGCAGAAGATAAAGCAAAGAACGCCGGCAAGGTCGCGCTCGTCCTGGAGGGCGGTAGTTTTCGTGGACAGTTCACCGCAGGCGTGCTCGACGTTCTCATGGAGGCCGGCGTCGAGATTCCGGCGGTATATGGCGTATCGGCAGGTGCTCTCAACGGCGTGAACTACAAGTCGCACCAGATCGGCCGTGCCAACCGCATCAACCTGGCTTTCTGCAACGACAGCCGCTACATGGGCGCCGCATCGTTTGCGTCCACGGGCTCTATTGTGGGTTACGACTTTATCTTCAACGATGTCCAGGACCGCCTGGACCCCTTTGACAATGAAACGTTCGACGCGAGCCCCATCGAGATGTACGCCGTCGCGACGGACATGCTCTTTGGAACCGCCACGTACCTGCCGGTCAAAAGCGCCGTACTTGACCTCGACGCCGTGCGCGCCTCGACGTCACTGCCGCTGGTGACGCCGCCGGTCGAGATTGACGGGCACAAATACGTCGATGGTGGCGTAGCCGATTCGGTCCCCATCGAGCACGTGCTGGAGGAAGCGGGCTTCGATCGCGCGGTTGTCATTGTCACGCAGGACCGCTCGTACGAGAAAAAGCCCTACGAGTTTATGCCCGCCGCACGTGCCCGCTATGCCGACTACCCCTACCTGCTCGAGGCTATCGAGACGCGCCACGACCGCTATAACATCCAGCGCATGCATCTATGGAAGTATGAGCGCGAGGGCCGTGCGCTGGTCGTTGCTCCGCAAAAGCCGGTCGAGGTCGGCCACGTTGAGCACGATCCGGCAAAGCTCCTCGACCTGTATATTCAGGGCCGCCAGGAGGCAAAGCGCCTACTGAGTGATATCGAGGCGTTTGTCGAGCGCTAGCGTCGCGACGTCGTGACCCATGGACGACATGTGCAGAAACTCTGGTCGGAGCCAAAATTCCTGTTGACTCGGGCGGCGAGCGGGGTAATATGGACGGGTTACTTGCAGAGCCCCGTGAATCTCTGTAACAACACGTACTGTACATGGAGGAGTCTAAGTGATTTCGAAATCGACTCACTACGCCAAGCAGGGCGAGGTCCAGCGCAACTGGGTTCTCGTCGACGCCGATGGTGCTGTCCTGGGCCGTCTTGCCACCCAGATCGCAATGATCCTGCGCGGTAAGAACAAGCCCCAGTTCACGCCCAACAGCGACTGCGGCGACTTCGTTGTCGTCATCAACGCCGATAAGGTCCAGCTTACCGGTAACAAGGCCGACACGAAGACCTATTATCGCCACAGCGGCTACAACGGCGGCCTCAAGGCTGAGAGCTTCCGCCAGGCTATGGAGAAGCACCCGGAGAAGGTCATCGAGCGCGCCGTTCGCGGCATGCTGCCCAAGACCACCCTCGGCCGTGCCCAGATGACCAAGCTTAAGGTCTACGCTGGTGCCGAGCATCCGCACGCTGCCCAGAACCCCACGAAGATTGAGCTGGAGGCTTAAAGATGGCTGAGAACACCGTTGTCTACCAGGGTACCGGCCGTCGTAAGAACGCCGTCGCCCGCGTCCGTCTCGTCCCCGGCACCGGCAAGGTGACCATCAACAAGCGTGACGCCGAGCAGTATTTCGGCCGTCATCAGCTCGTTGAGAACGCCCTTGCTCCCTTCAAGGTGACCGACACCGCCGGTCAGTTCGACGTTATCGCTCTGTGCGATGGCGGCGGCATCTCCGGTCAGTCCGGCGCTCTGCGCCTGGGCATCGCTCGCGCTCTTCTGAACGCTGGCGACTACCGTGCTGACCTCAAGAAGGCCGGTTTCCTTACGCGCGATGCTCGCGTGGTCGAGCGCAAGAAGTACGGCCTCAAGAAGGCCCGCCGCGCTCCCCAGTTCTCCAAGCGCTAAGGTTTTATCTCCTTACGAGATACAATGTACAAGCGGGGCCTGCCGATTGCTCGGCGGGTCCCGCTTTTCTTTTTCGACTAGGGTGGGCGACTGCGTTTTGCCCACTTGGGAAGGAGCGATCCTATGCCCCAGAACATCTTCGGTACCGATGGCGTCCGTGGTGTCGCCAACGCCGATCTTTCGTGCGACCTCGCATTTCGCCTGGGCCGCGCGGCGACCAAGTTCCTTGGCCCGGACATCTGCATCGGCCGCGACACGCGTCTTTCGGGTACCATGCTCGAGAGCGCGCTGACCGCCGGCATTATGGCCGAGGGCGGCCGCCCGCACTGCTGCGGCGTTATCCCCACGCCCGCCGTGGCGCTGCTCACTGTTCAAAACGAGCTCGATGGCGGCATCGTCATCTCCGCTTCGCACAATCCGCCGGAGTTCAACGGCATCAAGTTCTTTAGCCGCAAGGGCATGAAGCTTCCCGATGCTGTCGAGGAAGAGATCAGCGCCTGGGTCATGTCCGAGGAGGCCATGGCTGCCGACACGCTGCCGACCGGTGCCGGCGTGGGCCACATCATCAAGATGAAGGACGCCCGTAAGGCATATGTCGATCATGCCATCAGCACGCTCGACGGCCTTAAGCTCGACGGACTGGTTGTTGCCGTCGACTGTGGCCACGGCGCTTCGTGCCAGACCACGCCTGCCGCGCTGCAGCGCCTGGGCGCCACGGTCCACGCCATCAACACCGATTACTGCGGCACCGACATTAACGTCGAGTGCGGCTCCACGCACCTTGAGCCCCTGCGCGAGCTTGTGCTGCGCACTCACGCCGATATCGGCCTGGCCCACGACGGCGACGCCGATCGCGTACTGTTCGTGGACAGTGAGGGCAACGAGATCGATGGCGACTACATCCTGGCCATCTGCGGATCCGACCTCGCCGCTCGCGGCAAACTCGCCAACTCCGAGATCGTCTCGACCGTTATGTGCAACCTTGGTTTCTCCATCGCTATGAAGGAGCAGGGCTTCGAGATGGTTCAGACCGCCGTGGGCGACCGTTACGTTCTAGAGCGCATGCTCGCGGACGGCGCCGTCATCGGCGGCGAGCAGTCCGGCCACATCATCTTCCTGGAGCACAACACCACCGGCGACGGCTTGGTGACGGCCCTGCAGCTTCTGGCCGTGCTCAAGCGCACCGGCCGCACGCTCACCGACCTTGCCGGCATCATGAAGAAGTACCCGCAGGTGCTCGTCAACGTGCATTCGGACAACAAGGCCGGCCTGGACGATTGCCAGCCCATCTGGGACGCCGTTGCTGCCGCCGAGAAGGAGCTCAACGGTCGCGGCCGCATCTTGGTGCGCCCGAGCGGTACCGAGCCGTTGGTTCGCGTTATGGCCGAGGCCGAGACGCACGAGCTGACCCAGCGTGTTGTCGATGACATCGTCGAGGTTGTCAAGCGCGAACTTCCCTAATGGTCAATAACGGGTGCCAAGTGGTAAACTGTTAAGGCTATTTTGATTGTTCGGTATGTCCGAGGGGGAGCATGTTCACTAAAGTCCTAAGGTCTTTTGGTATGCGTGGTCGAGTCCTTACGTTGGATGCTCCCATCTCGGGTGACGTCATTCCGCTCTCCGAGGTAAACGATCAGACGTTTGCTACCGGCCTTTTGGGCCAGGGCGTGGCGATTCAGCCCACCGGAACGCGCGTTATCGCGCCGGCTGATGCCAAGGTCGAGGCTATTTTTCCCACGGGACATGCCGTTGCGCTTAACACGGTCGATGGCTTGGACGTGCTCATCCACGTTGGTTTGGACACTGTTCAGCTCGAGGGTAAGCACTTTACCGTACATGCGCAAGTGGGTGACATCGTCCATAAGGGCGATGTACTCATTGAGTTCGATCGCGAGGCAATTGCTGCCGAGGGCTACGATGTGACGGTTCCCATCTTGGTGTGCAACTCCGTTGAGTTCTCGAGCATCAAGGGCTCCGTTGGCGTGCATGTCGAAGAGATGGACCAACTCATCGTTGCTCGCGAGCGCTAGCAAGTGCACGTGGCCATTAGCCTACAATTCAAACACGTTTACGGAGGGCGCCCTTGAAAGAGGATGCCCTCCGTGGCAAGATGGGATTTGTCCGAAGCTAAAAGGCTTTGGGTCACCGTGGACGGGCAGGGGCCTCGACGCGGTTAGACACGAGACACATACATTACGCGACCTCGCCCTGGTGGCCGCACACGTTGGTTGCGGCCGACGCGGGCCGCGGGCAAGTGCTTGTAAGGGAGCCTTGCCTCTCTTGTACGAGAAAGGACGCGTAATGAAGATCATTAAAGCTAAAGACTACGAGGATATGAGCCGCAAGGCCGCTAATATCATCTCGGCCCAGGTTATCCTCAAGCCCGACTGTGTGCTGGGTCTTGCCACCGGCTCCACCCCGATCGGTGCCTACAAGCAGCTCGCTGCTTGGTACAAGAAGGGCGACGTCGACTTTGCCGAGGTCAGCACCTACAACCTGGACGAGTATCGCGGCCTTTCGCACGACGATCCCCAGAGCTATCACTACTTCATGCGTGAGAACTTCTTCGATCACATCAACATTGACCTGAACAACACGCATGTGCCCGACGGTTCCAACCCCGACGCCGCCGCTGCCTGCTCTGAGTACGACAAGATCGTCGCCGACGCCGGTTACCCGGATCTGCAGCTGCTCGGCATTGGCAACAACGGCCACATCGGCTTCAACGAGCCCGATGACCACTTCTCCAAGGGCACGCACTGCGTCGACCTCACCGAGAGCACCATTCAGGCCAACAGCCGCCTGTTCGACAGCATCGACGATGTTCCCCGTCAGGCCTACACCATGGGTACCCAGACCATCATGTATGCCCGCATGATCCTGGTCGTCGCCAATGGCGAGGCCAAGGCTCAGGCCGTGCATGACATGTGCTATGGTCCGGTTACGCCCGAGTGCCCGGCTTCGATCCTGCAGCTGCACACCAACTGCGTTGTCGTTGCCGACGAGGCCGCCCTTTCGCTCTGCGAGTAACGCGAATCCTGCAGCTCGACATAGCCTTGCCTAAGGCCTCCGCTTTGCGGGGGCCTTTTTGCTATCCCTTTCCGCCCATTTGACCAAAAACTTGCCGCAAGCTTGACGAATGCCGGATGTCCAACAGCTTGATTCATTCTATACCAGATTCTATGCAAAAATGCCACTAGAAGGTCGTAGACGGTAGCGGGTGCTAGGCGAGTTGAATGACATAACTGAACCTTGTTCATCTGCGTTACACTGCCGCTTAGATGGGACAAGCTGACAAGCTCATTTACCTGCTTAAAGACCGATTAGTCGGGGGATTAATAACAATCGGCCCTCGCTGTACAAAAACTTGCCGCTTGCGTACCAAAAGACAACCTAAAACACAAGGTCGCCCTATTCATAGCGCGGCTTGTATGGTCTTGCGGCTACAGTGTCCATACGGTCGAGTTGAGGAGCGGGCATGGTAAACGATTTGAGCGGTATAGACGACCTCGAGCTGATGCCGCTGGGCGGAGGCTATATGGTGCGACGCGAACGCTTGATGAATGAGCTTATCGCCAAGGGCCGGAAGGCCGGCATCGTGGTTCTTTATGCGCCCGACGGATTTGGGAAGACCTCGGTGCTGCTGCAGTACACCCATGAGGTTAAATGCGACCCGACGCGAGGCCCCGTGCGGATTATCGAGGCCGATCGCGCCATTGGGCGCGAGGTGTTTATGCAGCTCGAGGTGGTTACCGAAGAACTCAAAGACAAACCGCACTCCCTTATCGCGATTGATAATGTGCCAAACCTCGATCAGCACGATACCGAAGACCTCATCGACAGGATTCGCGGCCTGCGCGCTATGGGGGTAGGGGTCTTTATCTCCTGCCGTCCTTCAAATCGTCAGCTGATTCATGGGCTGGGCGATTCGGTTAAGATCAATGCGCAGATGCTCAAGGTGCATGCCTATGAGTATTCGGCGTGGGCATCGACGTTTTTGATCAGCACATCGCTCGACTTTTATCAGCTCACGCAGGGCGTGCCCGAGCTCGTTTCGGCATTGCAGACGGGTCTGTATGGCCAAGGCGACGTAGCCGGTCTGCTCGAAAACGAGATTGTCAACGTATATGGCGCGGCACTTGCCGATCTGGCTTCGCTCGACAATAATGCGCTGTTTTGCGTGGCATGTCTCATGGTTTTGATGGGCGAGGGCAATATAGCAGAACTCGAGGCTTGCGGGGTGAGGCTGTCAATGGTCGATCAGTCCTACTTTGTACGCGACTACCCGATCTTTGGCTTGGATCCCGCCGAGCGGAGTTTTACGTGTCTGGGCACGGAGGATAACGGACGCTTGCGCTTGCGTAAGTTGGTGGCCGAGGTTCGCCCCGAACTTGTTCCGAGGGCGGCCCGGATTTTGCTTAAGGCGGGCCGATGCGATGCGGCGATGGGCCTAGCGGACGCCTTTTTGGACCGTGAGGCGGTCCTTGAACTTGCTGGGCAGTATGGGGTCGATCTTGCTCTGACGGGGCACGGGGCCGATATCTGCCGAGCAGCGCTGGGCACGGTCGATGCCGACGATCCGGCTCCAGAGCCAACGCCTGCCGAGGCGCTCGGCGTATATCTGGCAGCGGTCAGCGTGTCCAATACAAAGCTCGCTCGCTGTATGGCATCGGTCATCGAGCGCGGGGGCGAACGGGCGGCCCGCGAAATAGACCCTGTTTCATGGAGGGTGGCCCAGACACTGACGGCTGTTTGCTATGGGGACAACGGACTTGGGCTTCCTACGAACCTGGCCGTGCCAGAAATAGAGACGTCCCACACCGCACTCGACATGCTGTCCGCGCATATCGAGGTCAAGCGATGCCTGACCGAACGGGGAGATGACGGCGGCGTTCTACAGCAGCTCAAAACGAGCAAGGCCTACGACTGCGAGCTCGACATCGCGGGGATTGTTATACGGGCCGACAGCATGCTGGTGGAGCTCTTTGACGGGTCGTTTTCGGGAACCGATGAACGCGACGACGAGATGGCGCTGGTGCGGGAGGCACTCGACGTACGTGGGCTTAAGGCGATGGCTATCTGGGTGCGCATGGTGTTGGCGGCACGGCGGCTCCTTTCCGGCTTGCCGGTAACCGACGATGCGGCGTTCAACGAGCTCGATCGTTTTGCCGTGCGCATGCGCGACAACCAGATTCAGCTGTTTGGCCTGTTGCTAGAAGGTTGGCAGTCGCTGGCAGAGGGACGGCCGGTTAATGCAAAGTTCCGTGCGGTCCAAGTGCTTAAACTTGCCGAGGAGTCGATTGCGTACATGCGCGATAACGCATTGCTGCTGGAGCGCGCAGCGTATCTGCGTAACACGTCGATGGTTTCGGTACGCGAGGAAGCGGAGCTACTCGATATAAGCCAGACGCAGGTTGGTGGCGCAGAAGCCTGGATGGTGGCGCTGCATTTGGCCTGTGCGGGCCGAGACAGCGACCTTGCGGCCTGGATGTCCATGAATCGTGCGGGGATTCTAGAGCCATCGTATCGGCTCTTTGCGCGCCTTGCCATGCATTGTCTGGGCGAGCCGGCGGGCAGGATACGCAAGAAGCTTCCCGTGCGCGAGCTGTCGCGGTACTCGCTGCGCGACGATTTGGAAGGGGAGGGTGAGCGCCTGTTCCAGGCCGGCGAGGTTGAAGCCGTTGATACCATCGACCATATCGAGATTCGCATGTTTGGTGCGTTTCGCGCCGAGCGCGACGGGTTTCCCATCACGGACAAAATGTGGCGCCGCAAGAAGGCGGCGACGCTTGCCGAGCGGCTTGCGCTGGGCATGGATGCGCTCGTCGATCGCGAGACGCTGGCCATGGAGCTGTGGCCCCATGCCGAGTTCAATAGCGCCCGCAACAACCTGTACTCGACGATATCGCGCTTGCGGTCGGCTTTGGGACCGACGCCGGATGGCAAGTCGTGTGTGCTCATCCAAAATGAATGCATCGGACTCAACGGCGACTACGTCAAGACCGATGTACGGCTGTTTGACCAGATAAGCCGCGAGGTTTTGGGAAATCGCACGGGTGCGCGCGGGCCCCATTTAGTTGAGCTGTGCCTTAAGATTGAGCAGCTTTATGCCGGACCGCTGTATGTTCCCAATGGCTGTAATCCCACCTACTTTTTGCGTATGCGACGCATTATGCAGTCAAAGTACATCGATTGCATGATTAAGGGAGCAAATGCCGCTCTAGAAGAAAACGATCTGCAGTCGGCGATTTGGCTGGCGGAGTCGGGGCTTCGGCAGGAAACGGCGCGTGAGGATATGGTGCGCTGCGCCATGCGCGTCTACAGTGCGGCGGGGCGGCGGCGCGATATCGTCGAGCTGTACAGCGGGCATATGCACCATCTGAGGGAGCAGGTCAATGGTGTGCCCGAGCCCGAGACGCGGCGTCTATACGAGCGCTTGGTGGAGGGTCGGCTCAACCGCGTGCTGGTCGAGCGATAAAAAACGGGCGCCCGAAGTACTTGGGCACCCGTAAGCTTGCTATATGTTGGCTCGCCGGATCATTGGCTCTTAGACGAGCTTGATCTTCTCGATGTCCTTGCGCGAGGACTCGCGATACAGCGAGAACTTGCGGCCGATGACCTGGACGACCTCGGCGTGGCAACGCTCGGCGAGCTCTTCGGCGGCCTCGCGGGCGGAAAGGCTGGAGCCATCGAGCACGGAGCACTTAACGAGCTCGTGCTTCTCCAGATAGGCGACTGTCTGCTCGACGGTGCCCTCGTTGACATCGGACTTGCCGATGATGATGGCGGGGTTGAGGTGATGGGCCATGCTGCGAAGCTGCTTGACCT
>CAUADW010000066.1 GCA_958427895.1 uncultured Collinsella sp. | reverse complement strand
AAGGAGCAAAACCTGCGCTCCACGCTCGAGCGCATCGGCAAGTTCGCTCCTGAGCAGGTCGATGAGCTGGTGCAGCCCATCCGCCACACCAAGGACGACTGGGGCTACCGCAATAAAATCGAGCTGGAGCCCACCGTCGTCAACGGTCGCGTGCGCCTTGGCATACACGGCGTCGACCCCAGCAAGATCGTGACCGTCGATGCGTGCCCGTTGTTCGATAAGCGTTTTCCCAAGGCACTCAAGTCAGTCGTCGGCGCGCTCAACTATCTGAGCGGCAGCCATGACTTGGGGCTCGAACGCGTGGGCATTCGCGCTTCGCGCCGCACCAAGGCGCTCGAGGTCGCACTCTGGACGCCCACGGGTTCCTTCCCGCGCTCGCAGGTCTCGCGCGTGCTGGCAGACGCCGCGCACCCCACGAGCATCGTGCGTGTGATGAGCAAGGGCGAAAAGAAAGCCCGCCGTGTCTCCAAAGTCGAGATGCTCGCCGGCGAGGGCTCGTGGACTGAGAACATCGCCGAGAACCAGATGCGCCTATCTGCTCCGTCGTTCTTCCAGGTCAATACCAAGGGTGCCGAGATTTTGATCGAGCTCGTTATGGACGCACTCGATCCGCAGGAAGATGAGCTTGCCGTGGACCTGTATTGCGGCGCCGGAACCTTTACCCTGCCGCTCGCCCGCCGCTGCGATTACGTCGCCGCCGTCGAGGCCTACGGCCCGGCCGTGCGCGACCTGCGTCGCAATCTGGAGATCAACAAGCTCGACAACGTCGACGTCATCGGCGGCGATGCGGTACGCGAGTTCCCCGATCAGGACGCCGATGTCCTAGTAGTCGATCCGCCACGCGCGGGCTTAGCGCCCGAGGCCATCGACCTCATCGCGAGCACGAGTGCCCGCGATGTCGCCTACGTGAGCTGCGACCCGGCAACTCTGGCCCGCGACCTCAAACGCTTTGTCGAGGAGGGCACCTTCTCCCCCGTCAAGATCACGCCGGTCGACCTATTCCCGCAAACCTTCCACTGCGAAACCGTCGTCCACCTCAAGCGCAACTAACCGCATGATTTTTATGAGAAATGTGGATTAGATAATCATTCGATGCTCAATGGTTTAACCCCGCCTCCTTTTTGTCATGCAAGTCGAAACAGACGAGACTGGCAAGCGGTACAAACCACCAAACAATGACCCAGCTGATTACATTTTCATAATGCAATCAGCTGGGTTTTTTGTTTAACTATGCGCGTCGGCACGGTATTGCAGTTAACGTTTTATCGGGGCGCCGCAATGAGGACAGAACTTTGCATCGGAAACAAGCGGAGTGCCACATGAAGCACAGAAGCGCGGTCCATCCATAGAGGTTGCAGCCTGCTGGAATTGCTGCTCGCCCCTAAACCGAGGCGAGTCCTGTTGGCGCGTTGGGTTAATATGCGAGTCGGAAGCGGATTCCAGAGGGGTCGACTGAGAATCAGTGGCCACACAAGACGCCATCTTCCTTCGGACAACAAAAACAACGACGATAACAACAACAGCCAATGCACCGACAATTGCGACGATAATAACGGGACTGAGCAAGAAGGACTCTTCTGCCTTTCCAGATGACGCTGTTTTTAGAGGACTTCGCGCAATGTTCGACTTGTACACATCAACCCGAATGCCCTTTTCAGCAGGACCCATACAACAAACCAGCGTATCGTCATCAGCAAACCAGAGCTCGTCCACACTCCTTCCGCTCTTTAAAGGCGTCTTAGAAGCAACGTTCTTATTTAAATCAAGCAATACCATCTTGTCATTGTTATCAGAATTAAATTTAATTCCGAGCACATATCGACCATCATTGGACAATGAACCATAAGCGCCAACCGGACTAGACGGCTTTACTTTCTCCCCCTGCTTGCCCGAAGCACAATCATATACCGCGACTTTGTCAGAAGAAGTATCATTACCTTGCGCAATTAAAGCCAATGAACCGCTCGAATTAACCGAGCAGATGCCATCATCTTCATTCGGGTAGTCAGGCTCTGAAAGACCGCAAACAGCATCATTTGTCATTTCGCCATTCTTCGACAACAGAGCGCCGTTGTTAAGGAGGGTGCCTTTGTCCGAAGTAATTGGAATGCCGGAAAAACAAAGGCCCAAAGGATAGACGGCTCCATAACTGCTTTCCGTATCCAGTTCAACGCTAACGATATTGGCAATCGAAGCTGTGTCCAAGTCATAGGTAACTATTTTATTGCAACTTTTGCCATCTTCAGACCCATCGAACACTATGTATCCGTACATACCATCCGAAGACAGCCAGTAGTCGCCTCTCTCTACCTCATAAGAGGAATCAACGCCAAGAGTATCATCATCTATAGCAAATTGCTCCTCAATCTCATCTTTTTCGAAATTGTACTTGCAAAACTGAATCGATCGAGATCCCGAAAGAAATAGAAATGATTTTCCGTCTTCAGACAGCTGAAAACGACGCGCACTGCCATCTGCAATAACGGAACTTCCAAGCTTATAAGTCTTTGATTTATTTGAACTCAAATCATAGGCGGTAACCGACAGGCTATCCTCGTCGTACGCATATAACGTCTTTTCATCGGAAGAGAAGCAGCAGTAGCCATCCCAGCTGTTCTCGAGGGACATTTTGACACGCTTCTGCGTTCCGTCTTCAACGTTTAAAACCGTTCCATAATCGCCGGGGTCACCATTATTATCCTCGTTAAAAACGATGTACTTCCCCGATAAAGATCGGCACACAGCCCTCTCAGCGCTTTCCACCGTATATGTGTCTTTGAATTTCGGTTTGGGAACGTCAGCAGCATAGGCGCCCAGCGGCGCGACAATAAGGCTAATAGCCAGCGCCAGGCTGGCTATTAGAAGCCCCCCCCCATTTCATTTTTCTCGTATTTGGCATGGTTTCCCCTTTCAATCGATAAGTGAATATGACCTGAGGCTACGCTAAGCCTGAAAAAACCAAATGTGTTGCGCAACAATTCTCAGCGTGCAAAAAAGTCGGTGGCGCACAACGGAATGGGACGGGGATTAAATAATTATTGCGCGCCGAATGATTACTTAATCCCCGTCCCTTTTTAAACATTGGGAAATCGAGCGTGGCAAGCGTGTGCCTTCGGGGTATAAGACGGCTAATTGTATGCCGCTTTTTGAAAGGAACCCTTATGCCCAGCGTTGCCGTTCTTGCCGCCGATGGCTTTGAAACGATTGAATGCCTGACCATGGTCGATGTCATGCGTCGCGGCGGCGTGCGCGCCACGCTCGTCTCGATCATGCCCACGCGCGAGGTCGTAAGCTCGCTGCAGATTCCCGTAACCTGCGACGCACTCTTTGACGAGATTAACTTTGACGAGTATGACTGCGTCGTGCTGCCCGGCGGCCTGCCCGGCGCCACCAACCTGCGCGCCGACCAGCGCGTCTGCGACGTAGTCTGCGAGTTCGCCGCGACCAAGCATGTTGCCGCCATCTGCGCCGCCCCGTTTATCCTGGGCGAGCTTGACCTGCTCGAGGGACGCCACGCCACGTGCTTCCCCGGCTTTGAGAAGAGTTTCCCCGAGGGCGCCTATACCGGCGACAAGGTCACGCACGACGGCAACATCATCACCGCCAGCGGCATGGCCCAGTCGCTCCCCTTTGCGCTTGAGCTGCTGCGTACGCTCGCCGGCGACAAGGCCGTCGAGAAGGTTGCCGAGGGCATTCAGCTATGATTTTGGCTTCGCAATCACCGCGCCGCATCGAGTTGATGCGCGAAGCGGGCTACGACATCCGCGTCATTCCCGCTGACATCGACGAGACTCCTTTTGATGACGAGGCCCCGCTTACGCTTGTCGAGCGCTTAGCTCGTGCTAAGGCTGCCGCCGTTGCCGCCGAACACGCCGAGCCCAATGAGCTGACCATCGCGGCCGACACCATCGTCACCTTCGATGGCAAGCTTTTGGGCAAGCCGGCAAACGAGGACGAAGCCCGCACCATGCTCCATGAGCTCTCGGGGCGCACGCACCAGGTCGCAACCGGCGTCTGCATCGTTAGAGCCGGAGACACCACCGCCCCACACGCCGCCGAGAGCCTGTCGTTTGTCGATGTGACCGATGTGACGTTCTATGAGCTCACCGACGAGCAGATTGAGCGCTACGTCGCCTCAGGCGAGCCCATGGACAAGGCGGGCGCCTACGGCATCCAAGGCACAGGCGGCCGCATGCTCGTGCATGATATTTCGGGCGACTTCTACAACGTGGTGGGCCTGCCCATCGCTCGCGTCGCGCGTGCGATTCAAAAACTATCGTAATTGCATCTGGCGCTGGGTATCCCCCAGCGCCTACAATTTCGGCGTACCGTACGGATCCCGACCGGGCATAAGGCCCGGCGGAAAACCGATAGGAGTAAAACATGGATACACTGCTTGAGGCCATTGACGTTTGCGATGTCGATGGCTTTTGTTTTGGCAACTATACGGACGAGGAGGCCGGCACCGGTTGCACCGTAATCGTGGCACCCGAGGGCGCCACCGGCGGTGTTGACGTTCGCGGCGGTGCACCGGCATCGCGCGAGACCGACCTGCTGCGTCCCGAGAACACCGTGGACAAGGTCCATGCCGTCTGCCTTTCGGGTGGATCGGCCTTTGGTCTGGAGGCCGCAAGCGGCGTCGCCCGCGAGCTCGAGAGCCGCGGCATCGGCCTTCCCGTCGGCCCCACGCAGGTGCCCATCGTTTGCTCTAGCTGCATCTTCGACCTCGCCTTTGGCGACCCCACCGTACGCCCCGACATTGAGGCTGGCATCTCCGCCGTGCGCGAGGCGCTCGACAGCACCCCCACCACGCTCGAGCAGGGCAATGTAGGTGCCGGCACCGGTGCCACCGTGGGCAAGCTCATGGGCCCCGCCACCTGCATGAAGGCCGGCCTTGGCGCTGCCGCCGTAGCGCTCGGTCCCGTTAAGGTAGGCGCCGTGGTTTCGGTCAACGCCTGCGGCAACGTCGTCGACCCCTTCACCGGTGAATGGGTCGCTGGCATGCGCGCTGCAGCAGATAGCGACCAGATTGTCGACATGGAGCTCGCCGCCTTTGCCGCCGCCGGCTCCATGCAGATGCCGCTCGACCGCACCAACACCACCATCAGCTGCATCGTCACCAACGTTGAGCTCACCAAGGCTCAGGCCACCAAGGTCTCCCAGATGGCCGCAGACGCCTATGCGCACGCCATCCGCCCCACGCACACCACGAACGACGGTGACACCATCTACACCCTCGCCAGCGGCAAGCTGGGAGCCCAGGCAAGCGCCGCCGTTCCCTTGGACCTGTTGGGCATGCTCGCCGTAAGGGCCCTACAGACCGCCATCGTAAACGGAGCCAAAACCGCCAAAACCTCCCACGGCATCCCCGGCGCCGCAAAGTAAACTAGCTCGTCCGGTTGCCCGGTGGGGCTTGGTTATGTTTGCTGCTCTACAGTCCTGGCTCGCACGAAGAGCACATTAAGTGCTCTTCGGCTCGTGCGGAACTCGCGACGAACATAACCAAGCTCCACCGGGCAACCTACTCAACAAGATCCCCTTCAGCCCAGGCCCCTGTGTACCGCGCGTCGAAGATCTTCAAATTCTGCTTGCTGACATAAAGCGGGACATAGCAGAGGACCCCTGGTCCTTAACTTGATACGAGTTCCGCACGCAAAGGAGGCGCCAGTGGCGCCTCCGTCTTGCGCAGGACTGTTCGAAGTAGCAAGTTAAGGACCAGGGGTCCCCGTTACCCGAGTGTTTCTGTGCTAGTTGAATTTGAAGATCTTTGAGGCAAGATGGTATAGGCCGAGTGTGGTTTTGTCTCCGGCCCGGCCATGCAGGTTGGTAAAGAATCCGACCACGCCGTAGCGAGCGCGACGATACATGCGCTCGTCGTACTCCTTCAGGTCCTTCCATAGCGTCTTCAGGCGCTCATCGGCACAATCTTCCTCGGAAAGCTTGGTGAGCACCGAGCAAATCGCCATCATCATGGTGAAGTAGCCCATCATGTACGAACGCAGACGCGAGGACTCAACATCCTGGTACAGGTGGAACGATTCCATCATGATGCGCGTTACGCGGAACTGCTGACCCAGACGCTTGACCATCGTGGCCTCATTGACGCTCTGGCCCTCGCGACCGATAAAGTAGCGATAGAGGTCGATGTCGGCGTAGTACATGGTCTTGCAGCGCGGCAGCGGCACGTATGCGTAGATATTATCCACGTAGAACGTGTGTGCCGGCATAGGCAGATTCGACTCGCGCAGTACATCGGTGCGATAGCACAGACTGTGCATGAGCAGATTCTGATCGGGACGGAAGTGCCCGATCTGGTCCCAAGAGAAAATCTTTTTGCGCGGCAGGGCAAACTTGTAGCCAATAGCGGTATGCGTGCCCTCGTAAACCTTCTCGTACACGTAGTTCGAGATAAACAGATCGACGCGCTGGTCGCGCTCCTCAAAACCACGCAGAATCGACAGCATGGTCGAAAGCGCCGCACCGTCGAGCCAGTCGTCCGAGTCGACAACCTTGTAGTAGGTGCCCCGCGCCTCGCGCAGACCCGAGAGGACGGCGATACCGTGGCCACCGTTCTCCTGGTGCACCGCGCGAATGATACCGGGATAACGTGCCTCCCACTCGTCGGCCTTGGCGGCCGTCTCGTCCTTGGAGCCGTCGTCCACCACGATAATCTCGATATCGGTGGCGTAATTGCTCCCCTCCAAGATGGAGGTGATGCAATGGTCCATGTCCTTGGCGGCGTTATACGAGGGAATACCGAATGTTATGACTTTATGCATGGCAGGCGATAATCTCATCCGAAAGATCGAGGGCGGAATTGGTCACGGCGTCCATATCGTAGTAACGATACTCGGCCAGACGACCCACCGGGTGGAAGTTCATCAGGTTCTGGACGCGCTCAAGATAGCGCTCGTAGAGCTCACGGTTCTCGGGCTCCAAGATAGCGTAGTACGGCGTCTCGCCCGAACCGGGCGTATACGCCTTGGAGTATTCCTTCATGATGGTGGTCTTGCCGGGCAAAACCTGACCGGTCATGTTCTTGAACTCGGTAATACGTGTATAGTCCTCGCTCGTGGTGTAGTTGACGGTGCCCACGGGCTGGAACTGATCCATATCGAGCGTCTCGAACTTCATGTCGAGCGTGCGGTACGGCAGCGCACCCAGATCGAGGTTGAACAGCTCGTCGAGTGGACCGGTGTAGACAATCTCGCCGCCATAGACCTTACCGTCGATCTTGACGGTAGTCTCGTCGATCTCAAAGAGGTCACGGGCGTCTACGTCACAGAATACGTCGATCAGATCGTGATCGAGCATATGCGCGAACAGCGCGGTATAGCCGTCCTGCGGCATGCCCTGGAAAGGAGCCTGCGGGAAGTAGCGATCGTCATCGCCCACAAAGACGGGGACGCGGCCGGTGATCGAGGGGTCGATCTGATCGGGCGTCTGGCCCCACTGCTTCATGGTGTAATGCAAAAAGACGTTCTCGTAGACGTAATCGGCGACCTCGGCAAGATCCGGGTCGTTCTTCTTGCGCAGCTCCATGATGGGCACCTTGACGTCCTTGCCAAAGGTCTCCACGAGCTTCTGATACAGCTCCTCGCCGCGCTCATCGCCAAAGGCGAGCTTGAGGCTCGCATGGTTAAAGGGCACGGGCATAAGGGTGCCGTTGATGTTGGCGAGCACCTTGTGCTGGTAGTCCGTCCACTTGGTAAAGCGCGACAGGAAATTGTGGACGCGCTCGTTAAAGGTATGGTAGATGTGCGGACCATACTCGTGGACCAGGATTCCCGCCTCGTTAGTGCAGTCGTAGGCGTTACCCGCAATGTGGCTACGGCGCTCCAAAACGGCAACACGATAGCCGATGGTCTCGGCGAGACGGCGGGCGCAAACGGCACCGGCATAACCGGCGCCGACAACGATCATGTCGTACGCACCGGCATTAAAGCCTTCAGGCAGGCCTGAGGTAATCTGCATCGATACTCCTTGTCAAAAGCCACACGCTTTTTAACTGGGCTTTTTCTCGAACATACGTCGAGACATATTTATCAGAGCGATTATAGCGCTAATGCGTCCTATAATGAGCTTGCCACACAAGGAAAGCTCAAGCACCGCGGCGTACATAATTGAAAGGTAAACCCGCTAGCAGCGGGTTTATTCGTGTACAGCCGAGGGCCTGGAGCTTAGCGAAACGCTTGTAAGGAGTAACATGAGCGATTTCCTAAACCGTATGAAGTCTGCCGCCAAGGCCGACCTTAAGACCATCGTCCTGCCCGAGGGCGAGGATCCGCGTACCATCGTCGCGGCAAACAAAATCATCGAGGAGGGCCTGGCAAAGCTCGTCATCCTGGGCAACCCTGACGAGATCGACGTTCCCGGCGCTACCGTCATCGACCCGCGCAATGCCGAGAAGCACGAGGAGTACGCGCAGAAGTTTGCCGAGCTCCGCGCTAAGAAGGGCGTTACCATCGAGCAGGCTCGCGCCCAGGTGATGGACGCCACCTACTTTGGCACCATGATGGTCAAGATGGGCGACGCCGACGGCCTGGTCTCCGGCGCCTGCCACTCCACGGCCGACACCCTGCGCCCTGCGCTTCAGATCCTCAAGACCGCCCCGGGCACCAAGCTGGTCTCGGCCTTCTTCGTGATGTGCACCGACACCCCGCAGTTCGGCACCGACGGCACGCTGATCTTCGCCGACTGCGGCCTCAACATCAACCCGTCCTCCGACGAGCTCTCCGAGATCGCCATCGCCTCGGCCCACTCCTGGTCCACCTTCATGGGCAATGTCGAGCCGCACGTGGCCATGCTCTCCTACTCCACCATGGGCTCCGCCGGTGGCGAGGTCGCCAAGAAGGTCCAGGAGGCCGTGAAGTTCTGCAAGGAGAAGGCTCCCGAGCTCGCCATCGACGGCGACCTGCAGCTCGATGCCGCCATCGTCCCCACCGTCGCCCAGCTCAAGGCTCCCGGCTCCTCCGTCGCCGGTAAGGCCAACGTGCTCGTGTTCCCCGACCTCGAGGCCGGCAACATCGGCTACAAGCTGGTCCAGCGCTTCGCTGGCGCTGACGCCTACGGCCCCATCCTGCAGGGCATCGCCAAGCCGGTCAACGACCTTTCGCGCGGCTGCTCCGCCGACGACATCGTGGGTGTCGTGGCCATCACCGCCGTCCAGGCTCAGATGGCTGAGTAGCGTACATATCCCCTCGGGACCCTACAGGGTAAAGCTCTGAAAACGTCCTCGGACATGTCGGAAGCCCCCGCTGCGCACTACGTGCGGCGGGGGCTTCCTCCGTCCTGCGGAAAGTTTTCAGAGCTTTACCCTGTAGGGTCCCTGCCGCTACGTGGCAATCGGGGCATCTGGAGTGGACGGCGGCTTGGCTACGAGCTGAGGCTGAAGATCTGAATGATTGGATGCCGATGCTGGGGGGGGGAGCAAACGATGCGGATATGGTCACTTTGAGACCGAAATGTTAACTGCGGTTCGATGCCAAGCCCACCGGAAAGTGTGTCCCGGTTTGGGGGCGGGACTGCGGACAAAAAGTTGGACCGTTGAGGTCCGGAACGGAGTCCGCATGGC
>CAUADW010000065.1 GCA_958427895.1 uncultured Collinsella sp. | reverse complement strand
CGGCCACGGCATCGAGCGCCTTGAGCACGTTGGCGGCAATGGCCTTGCCCTCGGGACCACGCTGCGCCAGACGCACAAACCAGCCCGAAGCGTTGACCACGTCGCGCGCGATGGCGGCGAACGAATCGCGGCCCACACGACGAAGCGCATAACGCAGCACCTCGCGGGCGCGCGTCACGAGCGGCAGGCCCTGCAGGCCCGGCGCATCGGAATCGCTCATGATGCCCGCATCGATGTTGCGGCGCGAGGTCTCCCCCGTCTCGCTATCGAGCTTGGTCGCCAGCGCCAGGAATTCCTGGGCGCCGAGTGCAAACATCGGCGAGGCCAGCAAGGGCATGAGGCCCTGCGCCGTATCGGCCGGGTTGGCGAGCGCGCAGACCAGGGCACGCACCGTCTGCACCTCGGCAGCCTGCGCAAAGACCGAGCCGCCCGCGATGACGCAGTCGAGCCCTTGGTCGCGGAAGGCCTGTGCGTAGACGTCAGCGTTGGTCATGCGGCCCAGCAGCAGCACCATGCCGCCCTGGGGCTGGCCGGCATCGGCAAGCGCGCGGAATCGCTCGGCGATCGCACGGGCCTTGGCCTGTGTGCGCTCCTGCGTACTGCCGCCGGCAACAAAGAGGGCCTGGCGACGCGAGGCATCTGCCACCAGCGTGTCCTTGCGGCCGTCGCTCGCCTCAAGGTCCAAAAAGCCCTGCATCAGGCCGCCGTCATCGCCGTCGAAGACGCGTGCCACGTAACGCAGCACTTCGTCATGGCTGCGGAAGTTGCGCACGAGTTTGACGAGCTCGCCAGCAGGGACATCGGCAGCAACGCCAGCGACGGCCGCTGCCTCGGCCGTCCCCGAGGCGCCCACCTTGCGCTCCTGGCGACGGAACACCTCGACCTCGGCGCCGCGGAAGCGATAGATCGACTGCTGTGCATCGCCCACGGTGCATAGCGCGCGCTCCCCCGCGCCGGTCAGGTAACGGATCAGGTCGACCTGCATCTGGTCGGTATCCTGGAACTCGTCGATCATGACCATCTTAAAGCGGCCCTCGTACGCAGCACGAATGGCCGGGTAGTCGCGCAGGGCCTCGTAGGCCATGCGCAGCAGGTCGTTATTATCGAGGGCGGACTGGCCGGCCTTGAGCGCGCGGTACTCAGCCTCTACAGAGCGGGCCAAGCCCACCAGCGCATCGAGCGCCGGGCCACCGCAGGCCAGCACGATATTGATAAACGCATCGGCGGCCTCGGCCTTGAGCAGCTCGACCTGCTCCTTAGGGAATGCATTGCTCGCGCGCGGCATGGTGCACGACATCATGAGTCGCGCCGCATCGGCCATGGTCTTGCCGCTTGCCTCGAATGCATCGATGGCGTCGAGCGCCACCTGTGCCTTCTCGGTCGCGGCCTTGCTCGCACCCAGTGCTGCGCGATAGGCATCGGCAAGCGCCGAGGTGTCGGCCTGTCCGCGCGCCACATGCACGTCGTCCATGCCGCCCGGCAGCTGGCTCGAGAGCTCCAGCAGCTCGCGCACCAGGCCCTTAATGGTCGTGCCGGCACCAAACGGCCCGCCCTCGCCCGCCATGGGATACCAGGCGTAGAGGGCCTTGAGCGATGCCGCGAGCTCGGGGGCGGCATCGGGCGCCGTCGCGCGGGCCAGCACATGCTCAACAGCCTGGTCCATAAGCTCGTCGGTATCAGTGAGCACCGTGAACTCGGGATCGATGCCCAGCTCCAACGCATGTGCGCGCAGGATACGCGAGCACATGCCGTGAATGGTCGAGATCCACGCATCGTCGACGGTCAGGGCCTCCTCGTCCATGCCCTCGTCGATGAGCGCGCGGCGCACGCGGTCACGGATCTCGGCCGCGGCATCTTTGGTAAAGGTAATGGCGAGCACCTGGTCCAAATGCTCAATGAACGGACCAGATTCGGGCGAGAGCGCGTAGACGATGCGGCGCGTGAGGGTAAAGGTCTTGCCCGAGCCGGCGCCCGCCGAGACAAACAGCGGACGGTCGAGCGTTTTGACGATCTGCAGCTGTTGCGGCATCAAAGTCGAAAGATCCATGGTCTACACGTCCCTCCTTACAAACGTTCCTTCGTGGTTATACGAGCAGCGCGCATGCGCGGCCTGAGCCGACGCCGGGTCGACGGCGGCAACGTTGCCCGCCTCGAGCTCGCGCAGGCGCTCGGCGATGCCGGCCTCCACGCGATCGAGCAGAGCGTCGAAGTCCATGCTGCCACCCTCGCCGGGGAAACCTTTCTTAAGGCCCGGGATGCGACCGTCACCACGCTCCTCCTCGAGCAGCTCGGCACTCGCGGCGCCTCGCAGCGCCGGTTTGCCGCCCTTGGTCGAAAAATAGAGCGCCGCACGGGTATCCAGATCCAGCGCCCGGCGCATGGCCTGCGCATAGATAAGCGTCTGAGTATGGGGCGGTAACCAGCGCGGATCGTCGATGGGCGCCGTGCCCGATTCCTCGTCGCGCACCGTAGGGTCGGCAAGCTTAAACTCCTCAACGCCCGTGCGATGCTTGTAGTCGATCACCACGGCACGATTCTCGGCGTCCACGTCCACGCGGTCGATGCGCCCGCCAAGCGGCCAACCGGCATACTCGACCTTGAGCTCGTTGAAGGCGAACTCCAGGTAGCGCGGGGCAAAGGGGGCAAGCGCCTCGGACTCGTAGGCAAGCACGCCCTCCAGCTGCGGCAAGATCTCGGCCACCTGGCGCTCCTCCACCGCAGAAAGCGGCACCAGCGGGCCCTCCGTGCCTCGCTTGCCGGCGTGCTCGGCCAACGTCTCGTCAAAGACCTCGCGGAGCAGCTCCTGAGCGCGCGGCAGATTCTCGGGCGTCACGCGCTCCATGCCCTCCTGGGGCAGGCGGGCATGGAGGTGCTCCAGCACATCGTGGACAAAGTTGCCCTTCTCCATATTTCCAAAGCCCGCGTCGATGGACTGGGGCTTCACGCGATACGAAACGAACCAGCACAGCGGGCACGTCGAGTACGCCTCAATCTGCGAGGCGGACGTCAGACGCGGCACGAGCGGCGCGTTCTCGCCCTCGCCATCGCGGCGACGCAGGACCAGGTACGGCACAGCCGCCTCACTCAAATGCTGAGGAGCCTCGCACGCGACGCGCTTGCACTCGATGCCCTCGCCGGCCGCTGGATCAAAATCGGCGACGATACCGCCCTCGCCCGCGCACGCAACCTTGGCGGCGCCAGCGGCCTCGGCACGTGCCCGCAGCTCGGTCCAAACGGCTGCCGGGTAGCACTCGCGCGCCTGGCGATCGTGCGTCACGCGGGCGAGCACAACGGGGCCGTGCGCCGCCTGCATCGCGCGGCCAAAGCGTACGCGCAGCAGGGCCGCGGGCTCAAGCGTCACACCGCTGCGATCTAACTCTGCCGTCAGCGTAGCCAGCGGTCCCTCTTCGTGCGAAAGCGGATAACTGTCCAGGTCGACATCGGCAAACAGCACGGCATCGTAGCTGTCGGGGCGCAGGGCTGCCGCATCGGCAAGCGACGCAAAGCGCACCTGGGCGCGCGGCGTGCGGTCGACCTCGTAGGTCTCGTAATCGTATGCGGTGCTGCGCTTGTCCACCTTGGTACGAACGCCGTCAAGCACGGGCACGGTCGCGGCCTGCGACACGTCGAGCGCACGAGCATCGTTCATAAGGATGTCGATGGCATGGCGCAGCAGGGTGGTCTCCGCCTGGCGACGAGCCTGACCGTCAAGGCCTCCAAGGGCGCGATCGGGCAACGCCTCGGCGACGGCGAGCATTGCCTTGAGCGCCGTCACGGGTTTGTCGCGCCACAGCGCTTGAAACACGTCCGAGACCACGCACGGCACGTTCTTAAACCAGTTATCATCACTGGCAGCCTTGCGCGTGCCCCTGACCTGGCCCTGCACGCTCTGCAGCAGGCTTTTGACGGCCGTAGTGGTCTTGCCGCGCGACAGGCGCATGTTCTTGTCGAACGTGCGCGCGCTGGCGGCATCGGCACCCGAAAGCGGACTGTAAATCCAGTCGGTAAGCTCCGGCGCGGGCCACCACTCGGTCTTGGAGGCAGTGCCCTCGTCGGCGGCCTTCATGCGCTCGATCAGATTGGCGAGCGCCGTGAACTGCCTGCCCGCGATGGATTGGGAAAACGCCGTGAACTCGGTTGTCTCGGCCGCAATATGACGTGCCGCCAAACGGGCAGCGAGTTCACCGAACAGCTGGGGCGCCCGGGCAGACACCACGAGCACGCGCAGGGGGTCCGCGGACGCCGTGACACCGCCGTAGACCGCGACGTCCTCACACGTTTTTACCAGCTCATCGATTGCATCCACACAGGCATGGGCGCGGGCGTGAGGGCCGGCAACCTCTACAAAAGTAGGCTGAGCGGCGGACTTGGAGGCAGTCTGGGGCGCAGCGGCACCCTCCTCCAGCGGCGCGACCTCAAACAGCACACCGCGGGCATCGAAGGCGGCAGCAAGTTCCTCGCGCATTGCCGCCTGCTCGCGGGCAAGCAGCACAACGACCTCTCCCCCATTGTTCGCCACGGCTGACAACAGCTCGAGCAGGCCGTGCGTAAACGATGTGGTGCCGCGCACACATACCGCGCGGGCGCACGCCGGAAGGTTGCCGGCCAGCACCTCGGTCATAAGGTCAGCCGCCTCGCAGGGCTCGACCATGTCTCGACGGTCCAAGCCGCTCGCATAGGCACTCAACAGCTCGAACACGCGAGCCTCGGCGTCGCTCTTGGGATCGGGCCGGCAAACGTCGCCGCAGCAGCGCTCGGCACCCGCCCCCGCCACACCCGGCAGTACATCGCGGGCCATGCGCGCGAGCATGCGCACCGTGCCCTGACTGCGCAAAAGCGGCTGCAGGTCGGCATCGTCGCGACGGGCGATCATGTCCGAGAACAGCATCTGGCGCTGCATGTTGTCGACGAAGCTGCGGCCATCGCCCATAAACTCCCACAGCGAACGAAGCCACGACGCAGGGGTTTTGTAGTCAACGCCCAGCGAGGCGCCAGCAACCGCAGCATCGTGACGGCACAGGTCGAGCTCGGCAAACGAGGGCGCCAGCAAAACGGCACGCCCGTGGCGGGCAACCAGGTCGGCGAGCAACGCCGCCTCGGCATCGCTCAAGTCCGTACCGGTATTGGTGGTATAGATTCGAACAGGCATGGTCCTCCACTCAAACCGTTCGCAATAATCAATGCATCCATCCTACCCGCCCACGCGGACAGATTTGCCCCACGCCAACAGATTTGATCCCTTGGGGACGGAGGAAAACGAATCACCAAGGGGGTCAGTCTAACCCGGTGATCCGTTTTCCTCCCTCCCCAAGGAATCAAAAAACCGCCCCCGAAGGGACGGTTCTGCGCAATTAATTTTTGCCGCTGGCCTACTCGCCATCCTCAAGTTTGATGAGGATCTTGCGATAGCCACCGTACTCGCCATTAAGCGCCTTGGACACGCGGCTCACCGTGGTGGACGAAGCGCCCGTACGGGCTTGAACCTCAACATAGGGCTCACCCTCGTCCAGATAGCGCGCGACCTGCAGGCGCTGCGATAAATCGCAGATCTCGCGCGGCGTGCAGATATCGGTCAAAAACGCTTGGATATCGTTCTCGTCGTCCAAAAGACTAAATGCGTGGACCAGCTGCTTGACATCAGGCTTGTCAAACATGTTCTCGATATTCATCGATCACCGCCAAACCCGCCATAAGGCATCGAAGTTGATACTGACATCGGGCATCGTTCGCCCGTAATATGCAATAAAACTATGCATGGGCCATTTGCCCGTAGCAGTGTAGCACACCACCAAACTAAAGCGACAAGACTCTCTGCCAGCGGCACGTTTTTCAGGACGAACGCCGTTTAGAAACCGAATGCGCACGTAAGCTCCACGAATATTTGAGACAATGGGCGCCCAAACACCGCGGCGCGCCCGCGCAACCATCCAAGTCGCCGCCGCAAGCCGCTTCACGCGACGCCAGCATCCCCGGCGCAAGAAAGGATTCACGCCATGCGCTTTATGCTTAACTGGCTCTTCACCTCGATCGCCATCGCGATCGCCACGTTCCTCGTCCCCGGTATCCAACCTTTCGGCTTTGCCGAGGCCTGGGTCTGCTTTGCCTTTGTGGGACTGTTCCTCAACATCGTCGATTCGTTCGTCAAACCGTTCCTCACGGTCATCTCGCTGCCGCTCACGATCATCACGCTCGGCATTTTCCAGCTCGTGCTCAACAGCTTTATGCTGGAGCTCGCCAGCTACCTGTCGGTCAACCTGTTGGGCGTCGGCATCTCCATCGCCGGCTTTGGCTCAGCCTTTATGGGCAGCATCCTAGTGTCCATCATGCGCAGCATCCTCGATAGTCTTGCCGAGGACTAAAACGGCCATTCCGACCGTGTCCGTCTCAACAGCCCAAAACGAAGGCCGCCCATCGCAAAAATGGGCGGCCTTCTTATTTGTCAAGTCTCAGAGGGCAAGAAAATCTACCATTTCCACCCCGTCCCCACATGGCAGGTGTGGGTTAGATGACGTAGTCGTAGCCATGGTTGGGAGCGACAAGTTGATCGAGCGTCACACCGTCGAGGTAGTCGTTGATGAGCTTGTCCAGGTTCTTCCACACGTCGAGCGTGGGGCACTCATCCGAGCGCGAGCAGCCCTTGCAGTCGCCATCCAGGCAGGCGACCGGCGCCAGACTGCCCTCGGTCAGGCGCAGGATCTCGCCCACCGTGTACTGCTCGGGCGGGCGTGTGAGCACATAGCCGCCGCCCTTGCCACGCATGCCCGAAAGCATGTTGGCGCGCACGAGCGTAGCCAAGATGTTCTCGAGATATTTCTCGGAAATCCCCTGTCGCGCCGCGATCTCTTTGAGCGGGATGCGACCAGCCGCCTGGTGCTCGGCCAGGTCAACCATAACGCGCAGGGCGTACCTGCCCTTAGTAGAAACCAACATATATAGTGCTGCCTTTCGGTCTTTTAGTCCGTTGAAATTCTAGCCGAAAAAATGGGTTTGAAAATACCCGTTCCGGTCAAGATGGTTAATCGACTCGTAATAATCTTCTATTTCCTATTGCATTACTAGGCTTTAGTGTCTACTATGCTTGCCAACAGCTAAACGAACAACCTATAAGGTTTATGGGTTTAGCTGCTAGACACGCCGTAAAACCACACGGCAACCAGCAACTTGAACACTTTGGAGGTTCACCATGAGCAAGGTTTACACGTCCATCGATCAGCTTATCGGCCACACCCCGCTTCTGGAGCTCACCCACTTTGAGGCCGACGAGGACCTCAAGGCTCGTGTGCTCGTCAAACTGGAATACTTCAACCCCGCCGGCTCCGTTAAAGACCGCGTCGCCAAGAACATGATTGACGAGGCCGAGAAGGCTGGCAAGCTCGTGCGCGGCGGCGACTACACCATCATCGAGCCCACGAGCGGCAACACCGGCGTCGGCATCGCCTCGGTGGCGGCCGCCCGCGGCTACAGGGTAATCATCACCATGCCCGAGACCATGTCCGTCGAGCGCCGCAAGCTTATGCAGGCATACGGTGCACAGCTGGTACTCACCGACGGCTCCAAGGGCATGAAGGGCGCTATCGCCAAGGCCGAGGAGCTGCAGGAGGAGACTCCCAACAGCATCATCGCCGGCCAGTTTGTGAACCCCGCCAACCCCGCCATCCACAAGGCCACGACCGGCCCCGAGATCTGGGACGACACCGACGGCCAGGTCGACATCTTCGTCGCCGGCGTCGGCACCGGTGGTACCGTGACCGGCGTGGGCGAGTTCCTCAAGGAGCAGAACCCCGAGATTAAGGTCGTCGCCGTCGAGCCCGCCACCTCCCCGGTGCTCTCTAAGGGCCAGGCCGGCCCGCACAAGATCCAGGGCATCGGCGCCGGCTTTGTGCCCGACGTCCTCGACACCCAGGTCTACGACGAGATCATCCCCGTCGAGAACGACGACGCCTTTGCCACCGGCCGCGCCGTGGGCCACAAGGAGGGTGTGCTCGTGGGCATTTCGTCCGGTGCCGCCGTGTGGGCCGCACTGCAACTGGCCAAGCGCCCCGAGAACGAGGGCAAGACCATCGTGGCCCTGCTTGCCGACACCGGCGAGCGCTACCTGTCCACGGCGCTCTTCCAGGACTAAGGGCCCGTCACTTGTCGATAGGCCATGGCATGCCGGCCTACCCTCTCTTCTGGCTGCCTGAGCCCATCTCGTTAGGGTGTCCCACGAGACGTCCGAACTTGCTACAATGTCTGCGGCGCGGAACCAGCCTCCCGCGCCGCTTTTCTTTTTTGGCCACATGCCACCAAGGAGAACCTCCCCATGCACAACAAGCGCGTGCTCGTCGCCATGAGCGGCGGCGTCGATTCCAGCGTGACCGCGTACCTGCTCAAGCGCCAGGGATACGAATGCGTCGGCGCCACCATGCGCCTCACCTGCCCCGCGCCCGACCCTGCCACGGGCATGAGCAAAGTCGACCGCGACATCGCCGATGCAAAAGCCGTCGCCGAGCGTCTGGGGATACCCCACCATGTGCTCGACCTGCAGCAGACCTTCGACCGCAGCGTGATCGAGCGCTTTGTGAACGCCTACCAGGAAGGACTGACGCCCAATCCGTGCATTATCTGCAACCGCCACATTAAGTTTGGCGCGCTGCTCGATGCGGCACTCGATATGGGCTGTGACTTCATCGCCACGGGCCACTATGCCAAAACGAGCCAGACGCCCGACGGCACCTGGCAGCTGCATCGCGGCGAGGACCCCAAAAAGGACCAGAGTTACTTTTTGTATTCGCTTACGCAGGAGCGCCTGGCGCACACGATTTTTCCGCTGGCAGGCCTAGACAAAGAGCGCGACGTGCGCCGCATAGCCGCCGAGCAGGGCTTTACCAACGCCAAGAAGGCCGAAAGCGAGGATATCTGCTTTATTCCAGACGGTGACTACGCGGGCTATATCGAGCGCCGCTGCGGACATGCCGCTGCACCGGGCGACATTGTGTGGCGCGACGGCAGCGTGGTCGGGCGCCACAACGGCGCGCTGCGCTACACCATCGGCCAGCGCAAGGGCCTGGGCGTCGCGATGGCGCATCCCGTGTATGTGACGGGCGTCGACGCCGCCAACAACACCGTGCATCTGGGCGAAGCCGAGGACCTGACCGCCGCTGCCCTCACGGCCGATGAGTGGATCTGGAGCGCGCCGGACGCATGCATGGAGGCGGAGCTCGACGCCGGCGGCATTCGCGTAGGTGCCAAGTACCGCTACCGTCAGAAAGACCAGGCAGCGACCCTTACGCGTGACGAAGACGGGCAAATGCTGCTAACTTTTGACGAGCCACAACGAGCCATCGCTCCCGGCCAAGCCGTTGTAGTCTACCGCGGCGACATCGTCCTCGGCGGCGGCACGGTGACCGGCGCCATCAAGTAGTCACATCCCCTTCATAAGTTGCGGTGAAATAGGGACTGTTTAAGCGTTTAAAACCGCCAAACAGTCCCTATTTCACCGCAACTTAGAGAGGACGGCCTCGGTCGGTACTGCTGTATCAGCCGAGGCCGCTGCATCGTTAGCGCTGTACGTAGGCGCGGACCAGCTCGTAGGTATTGCGCACGCCGTCGATGTGGCTGCGCTCGTAGTTGTGGC
>CAUADW010000064.1 GCA_958427895.1 uncultured Collinsella sp. | reverse complement strand
CCTGGGCCGGCACAGGACACCGGAACGCCATGTTAAAGTCCTCTTTCCAGCCCACAATCGTGCTGTCGGTCCCCCGGAAGGAAAGATAGCTAAACCCCGCCGGAAACCGGAACGCCATGGCTGCAAACTGCTCCGTCGCCACCACATCGCTCACGGCACGATAGCCGCAAACGTGCACGCCGCGGTATCTGGGATTTGCTGCCACGGCCTCCAACAAGGCCCTGCTTCCCTCTGGGTCCCACAAGTCGTCAATCATGTCCCGGTAGCACTCGGCACGCAGCAGTTCGCGTACGTCTAGGCCCTGCCAGTTCGTCAGCCCCGCCATATCACCCGGCAAGCGCAAATAGGACAACCACGCAAAGACCAGGCTATCCACCGCGCAGAACGGCCGCTCCTCAAAGGGATCAAACGCCGTCTGGACATAGGTAAAAAAATTAGGCGAATCCGACATGGCCCTCCCATCAACTATGGTGCATTGGAGTCAGGTTACTTTGCACCAAAAAGGCGCCCGGGCCGTGTGGACCCGGACGCCTTCATTGTAGCTTTTCGCTCTAGCGAGCTTGATTTAGCAGGAGAAGTCGACGCTGTCGATGATGTCCTTGAGGGCCTTGGCGGAGACGGTGAGCTCATGCTGCTCGTCGTCGTTCAGCGGCACGGGGACGCGGCAGACAACGCCGTCGCGGCCAACGACGGTCGGCATGGAGATGGCAAGATCGGACAGGCCATACTCGCCCACCATGAGCGAGGAGACAGGCAGAACGGTCTGCTCATCGCGCATAACGGCGGTGCAGATGCGCTTGACGGCCATGGCGACGCCATAGTAGGTGGCGTGCTTCTTCTCGATGATGGTGTAGGCGGAGTTCTTGACGTCCTCAGCGATGCGCTTCTCGGCAGCCTCATGCTCCAGGTGGCCGTGAAGCTCACAGAAGGTGTTCAGCGGAACGCCGGCAACCTGAGCGCTGGACCAAGCGACAAACTCGGAGTCACCGTGCTCGCCCATGACATAGGCCTGGACATCGCGCGGGTCAACCTCGACGTGGGCACCAAGCATCTGCTGCAAGCGGCCGGTGTCGAGCACGGTGCCGGAACCGATGACGTGGCCCTCGGGCAGGCCGGACATCTTGATGGCGGCGTAGGTCAGAACATCGACCGGGTTGGAGACGATTAGCAGAATGCCGTCGAAGCCGGACTTCTTAATCTCGGGAATAATGGACTTGAAGATGCTGACGTTCTTGTTGACCAGGTCCAGGCGGGTCTCACCGGGCTTCTGGGCAGCGCCAGCAGTGACGACGATCATGGCGGCGTCGGCGACATCGGAATAATCGCCGGCGTAGATCTTCATCGGCTCGGCAAACGTCATGCCGTGCGCGATATCCAGGGCCTCACCCTCGGCACGGTTCTTGTCCACGTCGATGAGGACCATCTCGGAGAACAGACCACTCTGCATCAGTGCGAACGCCGAAGACGAACCGACGAAACCGCAGCCGACAATAGCGACCTTCTTCTCGTTAACCATTAGAAACTCCCATCTCTCTCCACAAACAAGCCGCCCGGGAACGACCCGAGCGGCTTGCCGTAATCCCAATACATCCAATCGGGACTTTGATTATGCTCCTATTCGCAGCCAAAAATCGACCGTTTACCGAAATTGTTTGCAGAATTCGTAAAATAACTGCACGAAATCGGTTTCGAGCTATTGACGAGTCGAAATAGGTCTCTAATACAGGCCCGCCTCGCGAATGGCCTCGACAGCCAAAGCGATCTGGTCGGGCGGTAAGACCAGTGCCATACGCACGTGCCCCTCGCCCGAAGGGCCAAAGCTCGCGCCCGGCGTCACCACAACGCCGGCCTTCTCCATAAGCTCCTCGCAAAACGCCATAGAATCGGTGCGACCACCGGGAAGCTTGGCCCACACAAACATAGAGCCATGCGCATTGGGACGCTCCCAGCCCAGGCCCTCAAGACCGTCGCACAGGGCATCGCGGCGCTCCTGGTACTTCAGACGCTGCGCCTCGACCTCATCGCGCGGACCGTTCAGGCAGGCGATGGCAGCCTTCTGGATCGGGAAGAACATACCAAAGTCGATCTGGCCGCGCAGCTTGGCAAAGGCCGAGACCACATCCTCGCGACCGACCAAAAAGCCGATGCGTGCGCCGGTGACGTTAAACGACTTAGAGAGCGAGAAGAACTCCACGCCCACCTCGAGCGCGCCAGGGTACTGCAGGAAGCTGCCACCCGGCTCGCCGTCGAACACGATATCGGAGTAGGCATTGTCATGCACGATCAACAGATCATGCTCGCGGGCAAAGGCGATAATCTCCTCGTAGACCTCGGGCGTGCCCACCGAGCCGACCGGGTTGGCGGGCAGCGACACGATCATATACTTGGCGCGATCGGCCACCTCGGGATCGATGCCCGCCACATAGGGCAGGTAATTGTGCTCGGCAACCAACGGATAGTACTCGAGCTTGGCATCGGCGATCTTGGCACCCGCCTCAAAGACCGGGTAACACGGATCGGGAACCAGAATGGTGTCACCCGGATCGAGCAGGGCCAGGCCCAAATGGCCCACGCCCTCCTGCGTGCCGTTGCACGACTGCACCATAGACGGCGTAATGCCCGAAACGCCAAAGCGGCGCTCATAGTAATCGCACACGGCTTGCTTGAGTTCGGGCAGGTCGCGCAGGGCATACTTCCACATCTCAGGATCTTGGGCTGCCCGCGTGAGCGCCTCGACCACATGGTCGTACGGCTTAAAATCGGGCGTGCCCACGCTCATGTTGTAAATGGTCTTGCCCTGAGCCTTCAGCGCGAGAAGCTTGTTGTTGAGCGAGGCGAAGACCTCCGCGCCAAAGCGGTCGAGACGCTGCGATGCCTGCATGGTGCCACCTTTCGATATGAAAAACGCGGCGCTCCGACAAGAGCGCCGCGCGATACGGGCCATCAGATTGCAAAAGTGTAACGCTTGCAACCCCCGTATTGGTTCAATTTAACCAACCTTAGTCAACTGGATTGAGCGCGTCGATCTGCGCAAGCCACAGACGCGAGCTAGCGTCACTCGGCATACGCCAATCGCCGCGCGGGCTGAGCGTCACCGAGCCCACCTTGGGACCATCGGGCAGGCAGCTGCGCTTAAACTGCTGGGCAAAGAAGCGACGGTAGAACGTACGTAGCCACGTGTGGACGGTCTTGGCGTCGTAGACGCCCTCGAAGCTCTTGAGCGCCATGCGGTAGATCTTGCCCGGCTCAAAGCCAAAACGCAGCAGGTAGTAGAGGAAGTAGTCGTGCAACTCGTACGGGCCCACCAAATCCTCGGTCTTCTGCGCAATCTCGCCGTCGCCCGTGGGCGGCAGAAGCTCGGGGGACACCGGCGTATCGAGGATATCGAGCAAGACCTCGGCAATGCGCCCGCCAAAGACGTCGGCGGCATAGCGTACCAGATGGCGCACAAGCGTCTTGGGCACGCTCGCGTTGACGGCGTACATGCTCATGTGGTCGCCGTTATAGGTAGCCCAGCCGAGCGCCAGCTCCGACAGGTCGCCCGTGCCAATGACAAAACCGCCAGCCTGGTTGGCCAGATCCATCAGAATCTGCGTACGCTCGCGCGCCTGGCTGTTCTCGTAGGTCACGTCCTGCACGGCCGGATCATGCTCAATGTCCTTGAAGTGCTGCTCCACAGCCGCATGGATCGAAACCTCGCGGAAACTCACACCCAGGTCGCGAGCGAGCGACTCGGCATTCGACTTGGTGCGATGCGTCGTGCCAAAGCCGGGCATGGACACGGCTGTGATACCAGTGCGCGGCAGCCCCAGTGCATCGAAGGCACGCACGGTCACAAGCAGCGCTAGCGTGGAGTCCAAGCCGCCCGAAAGGCCGATAACCGCAGCCTTGGTACCCGTGTGGGCAAGGCGGGTCTTGAGGCCCGCAGTCTGCAGATCGAGGATCGTCTCGCAGCGCTCGGCCAAGTCGCCGTGGTCGGCCGGCACAAAGGGCGCGCGCGGGAAAACGCGGTCGATATCGCAGGCATCGCGCAGGACAGGTTCTTCGGCCAGCACGCCCTCAAACGAAAACTCAACGGTCGTGGCCTCCGGCGCATCGTCCGCGCGCGTCCACGTCGTCGAGCGACGGCGCTCGGCAACCAGACGATCAAGATCGACATCGGCGACGGCCATATCGCAGGTAAGCAGTTTGGTCGCGGCGAGCTTCGAACCGTTTTCGTAGACGAGGTTCTCGCCTGCAAAGACCATGTCGGTCGTGGACTCGCCCTCGCTCGCGTCCGCGTAGGCATAGACGCAGTACAGGCGCGCACTCTGATTGGAGATAAGGCTGCGGCGGTAATCTGCCTTACCGATAATCTCGTCCGAGGCCGACGGGTTGAGAATCACCGTCGCACCGTCAAGCGCCATCTCGGTCGAAGGGGGCGCCGGCACCCACAGGTCCTCACAGACCTCAACGCCCAACACCAGGTCCTCGGCGCCCTCGTCACAGCAACGGTAGACAAGCCCTGAACCCAGCGGGACCGGACCCTGACCGGCAAATTCAACCCACACGGGATCCGCAGGCGCCGGAGCAAACCAACGGCGCTCATAGAACTCGCCATAGTTGGGCAGATACTTCTTGGCCGTGAGGCCCAAAAGCTCGCCCGCACAGCACACGGCCGCGCAGTTGTAGATGTTTTCAGCCACCGCAACGGGCAAGCCAACGGTAAAGACGATCGGCAGCTCACGGGTTTCATCGAGTATGTGCACCAGCGCTGCTTCGCAGGCATGCAGCAGCGTGCGGTTATGGAACAGGTCGGCCGCGGTATAGCCGGTCAGGTTAAGCTCGGGCAGCACCAGCGCGCGAACGCCGCGCTCGGTAGCCTCGCGAACAGCCGCCAGCGCAACCTCGGCATTGCCCTCGACATCGGCCACGCGACTCCGCGGCGACGCCGCCGCCACACGCAAAAAGCCATCAGACTGAGAAAGGTGAAGATTCATAAGAATGCTCCCGTGCGTAGACGCCATTCACAACAATTAGCAAGTCCTATTGTAGTTCAACCGCCGGGTGTAACCGCATCCCACCAACTTGGTGAGCAATTGATGAGTTGATGGTATCTGTTAAATGTCACGTACGATTCACATCTGGTGGGTACCCTGATGGCTACACGAAACGAAGCAGATTTACACCGGGAGGACCCCGTATGACAACCAAGTACACCGACGCGCCGCGCACGCGCGTCATGACGCCGGCATCGCTCAACAACGGCGTGCACGAGAACCATTCCATCGGACAGACCATGGCCATCGCGCCCAAAAAGGGCCTGTTCGATGACATTTCCATTCCCCAGATCATCGCCGGCGCCGCAGCTGCTGCCACGAGCGTCGCGCTTGCCTCCAAGATTGGTATCGCTGGTTCAGTAATTGGTGCCGCCGTGAGCTCGGTCATCACCGTTGTGTCCTCGCAGGTCTACCGCCACTTTATCTCTGCCAGCGCCGAAGCAATCAAGGGCACGCATGCCGCTGTCGACTACCCTGCCGGCGCCTACGAGCCCGTTGAGCCCGATGTCGAGGAGCACCTAGGTGGCGCCGCGACCACGCAGGAAATGCGCCAGGTTGCGGGACGCGCGACCACGGCGCGCGTCGCCCCCAACAGCCTGCGCGCCAAGGCGGCGGCAGAGCGCAGCCAGACACAAAAGAAGGTCATCGTCTTCTCGATCGCCATCGCCATCGTCGCGGTCATCGCCTGCGCCGGCGCCATCCTTATCACCACTGCCGGTGAGGGTCTGGGCGAGCGTCCCGAGCCAATCCTGTCGTCGCGCACGACCGAGAGCGATGCAAATGGCAACACTCAGCCGCAGGATCAGCAGGCACAGACGGACGACACGCAAGACAGTCCTACCTCTGCCAATTCGTCCTCGAACACCCAAAACCAATCGCAGGGCACCGATTCCTCTACGGCCAACAGTGGCACGCCGTCCGGCACGACCGACTCAAGCCAAACGAATGACGGTTCACAGCCGAACACGGGAGGCCAGACGAGCGACACCACGTCGGGAACGGGCACGGCAGACAGTAACAACACCAACAGCTCGAGCGGAACCGCTTCCGGCACGGCATCTGACAACTCGAGCCAAGGCACGGCATCGGGCAACTAAGTACGTTTGCCTCTCATAGATAACCGACCTGTACAACGGGCGCGAATCGAAAGCGGTTCGCGCCCGTTTGCCTTGGGCGCCGCCATGGCGAACGCCATGCGATGGTAAGATGCTTTACATGTGTAAAGAGGAGATTTGCCATGAGCAAGACAATAGTTAGGCCCACGCTTTCGCTGGGCAACCACATCTATCTGTATCGCCTGCTGCGCGATGCGATTGGATGCGGCAAGCAAACGTTTATGACGCAGGTCGAGGAGGCACTCGCCGCTGGTGATATGGCCGCTTATGACCTGGGCTTCGAGTCCACGCGCGAGCTGCTCGAGGAGCTCAACGACTGCGTTAAGCTGACCGTCTTTAAGGGCGGCCGCCTGTATGCCACCGTCATCGCCAACGAGGCCTGGGATGCCGCACTTGCCAAGGGCGAGGACAAGCCCAAGACCGCCAAGGGCGCCAAGCAGTCCTACAAAAAGAAAAAGCGCGGTGAGAAGGACCTCAAGGCCGTGCGCCCCAAGCACGTTAAGCGCACCGAGCCAGAAACCATGGTTGAAGCCGCGCCGGAACCCGAGCCCGAGACAGAGATCGAAGTCGCTATTGAGGTAACGGCAGAAGCCGAAACCGAAATCGCCGCCACGACCGATCCCAAAGTCATATCCGAGCAGGAAGCCACTGTGGAGCTCAACGAAGCGCCCAAGTCGACAACCGAAGAAGCCGCTGACCAACCCGAGCCGCCTGCGTTCCAAAACAGCGATGTCTTTGGCGACGAGGCCGAGGACGATCAGTCCGACGAGCCCACAGATCAAGACGCTACCGAGTCGGCGCCGGAACCCGAGACGCCGCAGCCCGCCATCTCGCTCACGGTCGTCTATGACCCCGAGAATGCCAATGCCGGCATCACCACCATGGCATCCACGCCCATCGAGGCAAAGTCGAGCGTCGAGAATGAGAGCGCGACGCAGGTTGAGGTTGAAACTGAAGCTGCAGACGCGCCCGTCACCGTGAAGCCCGCAGATTCCACAATCAAGCCGAAGACGACGCTGGAGTTCGCACCCGTCATCGAATCCGTGCCCGCCTCTGCTTGCGACCAAATTCCCGCACCGGCACCGGCTTCGGTACTCGCAGAGGCCCCAACCCCCGCACCCGTAGCGCCCGCCATCCCCGAGGACTTCCCCGTCGATTTCGCAACCGAGGTCTTCTGCCCCGGCCCGCTTCTGCACCAGCTGTCGACCTATCTCCCCTACGGCGCCGATACCCTCGGCATTGTCGGCGAGTACTACTGGATCGCCCGCGAGCGCGGTACCATCGAGGCCGCGCGAAACCGCGCAAGCTTCCCCCTGTGCTACACGCAGGCCGGCGAGCGCCGCGAGGTTACCGTGCGCATCCGCCGCAACACCACCGGCGGTCTCGGAGCCGCCTGGGCCATCGACAAGGTCGAAGCCCCGGTTGAGTAAAAAAGGCCTCGGATAGCCAATTGACCATCCGAGGCCTTTTGAATTCAGGCCTTTTAGTTGTCATCGGTGCATATAGACACCAGAGAAGCAAGCTCATCCTCAAGTTGCGGAGCAAAGTATCTAAAAGAAACCTGCGCTCCAGTCGGTATCGACTCAATCATATTCGCAGCATTATCTGAGACTCGGTACGGTGCAGTTTCACCTGTCTTCAAATCCTCTATTGAGCAGACAGCGTCTTCAGCATCAATCGACCTAAGCACGCCTTTTCCTTGTAACATCACATCGGCATGCCCGCCAGCTATTTCTAATGAACCTGAGTCTGTCGCAGTCACTTCTCCGGAACCTCCGCGCGATATCTCTTCCTTTGTTGAACAGCCCACCAATGAAGCCATCAGCACCAAAGACAGGGCTAGACGAATCGCCCTACTTCGAAAAAGTCGTTCCATAAGTCCACGCATAATAGCTCTGATTATACTTCAGGAAGGATAAAGATGAATTCCAGCCGTCCGCTATGCCAATCATCTGCCTTGTCTCTCCAGTTTTCTTACCAGTAAGTGTGGCGTAAGCCTCCGCTGTTACAGAATGGGCTGATCCGTTGTACAAACTCGCATGTAGAACATTCGGTCTATTAGAGTTAATCTCATTTTGAATGCTCGCGATAGCCGGAGAGGAGACAGTGCGGGCGATAAGAGTACTTCCTCTGCTTGCGCAGTAATTTGTAAACCCCGTTGCACAGGTTGATATCGGCGTTCCACCCAAAACAACGCCGGGAACAGTCTGTTCTTCATCGGAAAGAGCATGGGTATTGGTGTAATTCCATATCTGCATATATTGCGAAGGGTCGCTATATAAATTGGCAATGCCATACAGTTCCGCAACGTTCGAAAAAGCTGTCACCATACAAGCATAGTGGGCGGTAAGCCTCTTAATCTCGCTTTCATCATATGACATAAACTGAGAAATGGAACGAAATCCAGATACTGTGTAATCCTGCATTTGAGTTGCGTAAATTACAACATCGTTCCAGCTTGAAGGTTTATTCGATAAAACGACAGGCCGTCCTTCTATGGAAACAGCCGGGATTGTTCTTCCGCAATTTGTTGTTATTGAACCGTCCAAAGATTGCACGCCGAATTCGAATGGATTGATCATTACGACTGGGTTATTGAAAGAATAAGACTCGACACCAAGATCTCCTCCCCGATCCATAGGGCTGACTAAGCCGTCTCCAAAACGATATCCCGTAAGTATTTCATCATCTGAAGCATCTAAAACCAAATAGCCCGCGGCTCTATTAGATGTCACAACCGGAACAATGTAACCAAGCGGGGACCCATCAACATCTACAAAAGGAATAGGGTCAGAAGGCGTATACGAATAGCCGAGGAGTCCCTTTATATATTTATCGGCAAGCTCTTGCGCAATTTCAGAAGTAAATTGTATCTGCTCACCATCAATATTGCCCGTCGAAGCAAAAACCTCTTTCGGACGTGCGGCTAAGGCGACAATTGAAGACGCGACAAGTTGCAGAAAACGACGACGCGAAAGCATATGTTCTTCTTTCTAGAGAAGCGACTTATAAGGTACTCCTATTCTATAATCTTTTTTTTAACGTTACAGCACTGGTTATATTTCAATTCGATTTGCTTATGTCCTTGCAACCCAATGCGTCTTTACGTTTTAAACGGAATTAGAAAATCACTCATAGCAAAAACGGGCTTTAATCCCAAAGAGATGACTTTGATTATGAATCAAACCAGCAGCCAGGGCATAGCTGCAGTGCAATCGCTACAAGAAAGGCCGCCCTTGGTGGCGGCCTTTCTACTTGCTACTAGTCACGCGTCAGCTTGCGGTGGATACGATGCGGCTGGGCTGCGTCCTCGCCCAGGCGCTCGATACGGTTGGCCTGATAGGCCTCGAAGTTGCCCTCAAACCAATACCAGTTGCCCGGGTTCTCGTCGGTGCCTTCCCACGCCAGGATGTGCGTGGCGACGCGGTCCAGGAACATACGGTCGTGGCTAATGACCACCGAACAGCCCGGGAACTCGAGCAGCGCCGCCTCGAGCGAGGACAGCGTCTCGACGTCGA
>CAUADW010000063.1 GCA_958427895.1 uncultured Collinsella sp. | reverse complement strand
CCGCCAAGCGCCTCGATGCGCTCGCGCATGGAGGCGAGCCCCATGCCCTCCGCGGCGCCGCGGCTGCTTGCTTGGACCCCGCCCGCGCCATCGTCGGTAACGATGAGCTGGTAAAACGACGGATGCTCCATGCATCGTACGGTGACGGTCTGGGCGCAAGCGTGGCGCATGGTGTTGGAGAGCGCCTCGCGCAGGACCGCCGCAAAGCAGTTGGCGACGTTTGCGGGCGCATGTTCGGCCAAAACTTCAAGCTCAATCTGCGGGCCGCCGTCCGAGCGCGCGCCTTCAACAATACGTTCGAGCTGCACGGAAAGGTCGACGGCGTTGTCGTTGAGCGCGTGGACGCTGGCGCGCACAAGCTGGAGCGCCTCGTCAACCGTGCGTTTGACGTCGGCGAAATCGGCGGCGACGCCGGGCTCGTCGGCATGGACTACGCGCAAGGCTTCGGCCTGCAGTGAGGCGCGCGTGAGTTGGTGCCCGACGTTATCGTGGATCTCGCGCGCGATGCGGGCGCGTTCGGCGAGCGTCGCGAGCTCGACTTCGTAGTCCTGGCGATCGGCAAGATCGCGGTTGCGCGCCTCGAGCGCGAGGGCTCGTTCCTGCAGCTCGTCGCGGGTACGGCGCATGCGCTGCTGCTCGCGCTCCAACTGGGCGGTACGTAGCGATAACAAGGCGGCGGCGACCGAAAGGATGGAGGTCAGCAGGAGCGTTCGGACGGTAAGCGCGTCGGTGCGAAGGTCCGCGACGAGCGCAAAGGCAAAGACGGAGCCAATGCCCAGTACGACCCAGGCGTGCTCACGGCGCACGCGCCGCGCGATGTCATAGAAGGCGAGAGGCGTAAACGGCACAAACGGCGGCACGAAGACAGCCGCGATGATGTAAGCGTAGCTCGCGGCCTCGCTCGCACGGCGGGCGCGGTTTCTCTGTGCGATCTCGGCCAGTGAGGTGGCAATAACGCCAAGGCAAAACGCCGCGACCAGGCGAGCGTCTACAGCAAGACCCATGGCGGCCGCAATGCAGCACGCCAGCACGATCGATTTGTCGAAAAGCCTGTTCATACGGGTATTGTACGCGAAGCTGCGCATGGTGGAGGAGGCCGCCTGCGCGACCGTGACATTCCTCCCGCGCGGCAAATCGGGGGCGTCGGCAGGCCGCACGACCAAGCCCCGCACTCGTGACAAAGCTCACTGGTGCGCGCCGGCGGCTCCTGCGATGATGCAATCGTACCGGGCCGCAATCAACGGAAGGGCCGCCTCATGACAGACATCGTCCACGTCGAAAACCTCGTCAAGCGCTACGACGATCTTATCGCGCTCGACCACTTTAACCTGAGCATCGCCCCCGGCGAGATCTTTGGCCTGCTGGGCCCCAACGGCTCGGGCAAGACCACGTCCATCAACTGCATTCTGCAGCTGCTTGCCTACGACAAAGGCACCATCGAGCTCTTTGGCGAGCCCATGACGCCCGCCCGCTACGACCTCAAGCGCCGCATCGGCGTGGTGCCGCAGCAGGTGGCGGTGTTTGACGAGCTTACGGTGCGCGAGAACATCGACTATTTCTGCAGCCTCTACGTTAACGACCGTAAGCGCCGCCGTGCGCTGGTAGACGAGGCGATCGACTTTGTCGGGCTGGGCGACTTTACCAAGTTTCGCCCCGGCAAGCTCTCGGGCGGCCTGGCGCGTCGCCTCAACATTGCCTGCGGCATTGCGCACAAGCCCGAGCTCATCTTCTTTGACGAGCCCACGGTGGCAGTCGACCCGCAGAGTCGCAACGCCATTCTGGAGGGCATCTGCCGCCTGCGCGACGAGGGCGCCACGGTGGTGTATACCAGCCATTACATGGAGGAAGTCGAGCAGATTTGCAGCCGCATCATGATCATGGACGGCGGACGTGTGCTGGCGCAGGGCACCAATGACGAGCTCAAGCGCATGATTCAGATGGGCGAGCGCGTGACTGTCGAGGTCGGCGCCGTCGAGGCCGCCACAGTCGAGCGCCTGCGCGCCCTCGAGCACGTGCTCAGTGTCGAGCTGTCCGGCGGCGAGCTCGTCTGCACCTGCGAGACGAGTCCGCACAACCTGGTCGACATCCTCGACACATTGCGCGCCGCCGACGTTGCGCTCGGCCGCGTGTGGAGCGAGCCGCCGACCCTCAACGACGTGTTCCTCGAGATCACCGGCCGCGAGCTGCGCGACTAGGGGGCAGCCATGTTCAACACCATTATCATCACGGTCAAGACGCTGCTGCGCCGGCCGAGCACGTGGGTCTGGGGCGCCCTCTTTCCCATCGCGCTTTCCACGATGTTCATGTTTATGTTTGCGAACCTGAGCTCCGACGGCACGGTCGACCCGGTGCCGGTTGCCGTCGTGGCGGACGAGGCCTGGGACGCCTCGACCTTTAAGGACGTGGCGACGTCGCTAGCCAAGGCAGGCGACGACCAGCTGCTCGAGATCCACGAGTGCGACGACGCAGCCGATGCGAACCGTGCGCTTAAGGCCGGCGAGGTCGCGGGCATCTATACGGTCGACGACGCGGGCGTACCCAAGCTCACACTGCTATCGAGCTACGACAGCTCGCGCGCATCATCGGTGCTCACCGATCGCAGCATTCTGGAGACGGTGGCAAGCTCGTATACACAAAATGCCGAGCTCATGTCCCAGATTGCCCAGGACAACCCGGCGGCACTCGCCGACCCCGAGGCGGTTGCGCGCGCCCTGTCGCTCGAGGGCGGCACCCGTCGCGTGAGCCTTACGCGCACCACGCCCGACGGCGCGGTCATCTACTATTACGCGCTTTTTGGCCTGGTCGCGATGATGTCTGCCGAGTTTGCCGCCTTGAGCGTCGTCGATTTGCAGCCCAATCTGTCGGGCCTTGGCGCGCGTCGCTGCGTGGGCGGTCTTTCCAAGACGGCGTCGCTGGCCGGCATCTTCGTCGGCTCGTGGCTGGTTTCCTTCGCCTCGATGGCGATCGCAATCGGCTACGTGCGCCTGGTCGTGGGCGTCGACTTTGGCGGGCGCGAGGGGCTGTGCCTCGCGGGCGGTGCCGCTTCCGCGCTTGCCGCCACGGGCCTGGGACTCTTTGTGGGCACGCTTCCCGTTAAGGGCGGCAAGGCGTCCAAGTCCGGCATCCTCACGGGCTTTGCTACCACGTGCGCCCTGTTCGCCGGCCTCTACGGCGAGCCGGCGATGGCGCTTGCCGACGACGTCGCCCGCGCCTGCCCGGCCGAGTGCTGGCTCAATCCCGTCAAGCTTATCTGCGACATGTTCAACCGCCTGTATTTCTTTGAGGACCTGGGACCTTTTGCCGTTCGCGCCGGCGCGCTGGTCCTTATGGCGCTGCTGTTCGTTGCCGCCGCCACGCTGATCTTTGGAAGGAGCCGCTATGAGCACCTTTAAGACTGCGCTTCGCATGGCGCTCGCACACCCGTTCTACCTGCTCATCTACACGGTGTTCATTTCGCTGATGGGCGTATTCATCGCGGCATCGGTGAGCTGGAACTCGTCGCAGCTCACCGAGTACAAGCCCTACGACGCCAACGTGATCGTGGTCGACCGCGATGGCAGTGATCTTTCACGTGCGCTCACTAAGCACCTAGGTTCGCGGTTTGACCTGGTCACGGGCGTCGGCGATGACACGTACGACCTTGCGGACGCGCTCTCCAAGAGCAACAGCGCCAAGGGCAGCGCCGACTGCGTGTTCTTTATCCCGGAGGGGTTCGAGGACGACCTGGTCGCGGCTGCCCGCGCGGGGGAGTCCCTGCCCAAGCTCGATGTGACCTACGGTGCCGGCACCATGGCGGCGGCGCTTTCGTCTGCCGAGGCTTCGCGCTGGATCTCGCTCGCGGGCGCTGCAGCCGCACTTGAGCCCACTGCCTCCAACGGCGACGTTGCCAAGGCCGCCGAACATGCCGCTGCAAAGCGCGCGGAGGTCCAGATCGAGCGGGTCAAGGTCGACTCGGCTGCTGCCGCCACGCTCGAGTCGTACTTCAACTTTGGCGCGTACGCGATTATCTCGTCGGTCATCGTGTCGGTGGGACTGGTGTTCTCGGGCATGAACGAGCCCGAGCGCGTGCGTCGTATGGATGCCGGTCCAATCTCCGAGCGCCGGCGCTCGCTTGCCGTGTTTGCGGCCGCCGCCGTGATTACCGTCTGCATCTGGTTTGTGTCGAGCATGATGGGCGTTGTGGGCTTTGCCGGCGCGGTCGCCGAGGTCGGCGTGGGCCGTGTGTGCCTGGCGCTGGCAGCGACGCTTGCCCTAGCGTGCACGCCGCTGGCCGTTGGCTTTGCGTTGTCGAGCCTGGGTGCGCGCGAGGAGCTGCTCAACGGCGTGGGCAACTTGCTCGGCATGCTCATGACGTTTTTGGGCGGCGCCTGGATGCCGCTGTCGCTCATGGGCTCGGCCGTGCAGACCGTGGCGCAATTTGGGCCGACATATTGGGTGAACGATGCGATCGGCAAGGCGCTTGCCTCGGACCTGACGTCTGCCGTGTTGGGCGACATCGCCTGCGACCTAGGCGTCACGGTGCTCTTTGCCGTGGCCATCGCCGCCGCAGGCCTCGCCCTCGCACGCGCTAAATCTCGCGCCTAGCCACCTAGTCATTTAAGAGCGTCCCCAATGGCTAGTCTGAAATAAATTTCAGGCCTCGCCCCAAAATAGTTCGCCAAGGTTTACTATTACGTTCATAAAGTAGTACAAGGCTAACAATGGGGGATACCATGGCAACGCAGGAAGCCTACGTCCAGGTTAAGGATCTCAAAAAGCACTACGGCGATGGGGATGCACGCCTGACGGTGCTCGACGGCATCGACACGTCCATCAACCGCGGCGAGATCTGCGTCATGCTGGGGCCCTCCGGCTCGGGCAAATCGACGTTTCTTAACCTGATCGGTGGCCTGGAGGATGCCGATGCCGGCTCTATTCTGGTGGACGGCTGCGACCTCACCACGCTCAACGCCGGCGACCTGGGCGAGTATCGCCGCCGCGAGCTGGGCTTCGTGTTCCAGTTCTATAATCTGGTGCCCGATCTCACCATCAAGGAAAACATCGAGGTCACGGCGCACCTGTCCAAAAACCCGCTCAATGTCGACGACCTGCTGCGTTCGCTGGGCCTCTACGAGCACCGCAACAAGTTCCCGCGCCAGGTCTCGGGCGGCCAGCAGCAGCGCTGCGCCATCGGCCGTGCGCTCGTCAAAAACCCGGGCCTGCTGCTGTGCGACGAGCCCACGGGCGCGCTCGACTACAAGACGTCCAAGGAAATCTTGCAGCTCATGGAGGATGTCAACCGCACCTACGGCTGCACCATCATCATTGTCACCCACAATGCCGCCATCGCGCGCATGGCCAATCGCATGCTGCGCCTGCGCGACGGGCGCATCGTCGAGGATGAGCTCAACGAGTCGCCCGTCGCAGCCGCCGAGCTCGATTGGTAGGCGGCGCCATGACACCTCTCGCAAAACGTCTCCCGCGCGAGCTGCGCCGCAATATCGGCAAGTACCTGGGCATCTTTTTGCTTATGTGCGGAAGCATCGCCCTTACCTCGGGCTTTTTGCTCGCGGCGCATTCCATTGGTTGCCTTATCGACGACATGCGCGATGCGTACACGATTGAGGACGGTCGCGTGACCACCTCCTTCGAGGCCACCAAAGATCAGCTCAAGGCGGCCGAGGATGCAGCCGGCGACGTCGGCGGCGTTACGCTCTACAAGAATTTCTCCATCGACGCCATCATAAAAAAGACCGCCGGCGACGATGGCACCAAGCGCACGTTGCGCACCTATGCGCACCGCACCAAGGTCGATATCGCGTCCTACTGTGAGGGCAAGGAGCCCAAGGCGGACGATGAGGTGGCCATCGACCGCGTCTTTGCCACCAATAACAACCTGTCCGTGGGCGATAAAGTCGAGCTCGAGGGTCGCACCTACACCATCTGCGGCATCATGACCCAGCCCGATAGCCAGGCGCTGTTCCTCAACAATTCGGACTTTACGGTGAACACCATCACCTATGGCGTGGCCGAGATCAGCGACGCCGGCTTTGCCGCGCTCGAGGACGCTGGCGGCGCACCCGCCTACACCTATTCCTTTACCTTTACCGATCGCGATCTCTCCACTGCAGATCGCATCGATGCGGAGCAGGATATGGTCGAGGCGCTGACCGACGCCGATGCGCGCGTGGACGATCTGGTCGATGCCGATTCCAACCAGGGCATTGGCTATGCGCGCGACGACGTAGACGGCGACTCCATGATGTGGATGACGCTGCTCGACATCATCATCGTGATCATGGCGTTCGTCTTTGTGGTCCTTACCGACGCCACCATCGAGGAGGAGAGCGCCATCATCGGCACGCTGCTCGCCAGCGGCTATCGTCGACGCGAGATCGTGCTGCACTACCTTGCGCTTCCCGCCATCGTGGGCGTGGTCGCGGCGCTTTTGGGCACTGCGCTCGGCGTTGTGTTCTTTACCGAGCCCATGCGCAGCCTCTATTACGGGTCATACAGCCTGCCGTCCTTCCAGGTGTACTGGAGCTGGGAGATCTTTGTGAAGTGCGCCGTGGTCCCCGCCGCTGCGCTCATCCTCATCACGCTGGTGGGTCTGCTTCGCAAGATGGGCAAGACGCCGTTGCAATTCCTTCGTCACGAGGCGAGCGGCAGGTCGGGCACCAAGCGCGGCCTGCAGCTGCCGGAGCGCATGGGTTTTGTCTCGCGCTTCCGCCTGCGCATCTTCCTGCGCAACTTGGGCAACTTCGCCACGCTCTTCGTAGGTATTGCGTTTGCGTCGCTGCTGCTGCTCTTTGGCCTGGCGATTCTGCCCACGATGACGCACTACGCGGACAACCTCGAGACGAGTCTGGTCGCCGAGCACCAGTACACGCTCAAGGCGCCGCTGGAGCTCGAGGGCACTGCCGAGGGGCGCGAGCAGTGGTCGGCACTCGAGCGCTTGCAGTCGGTTGACGGCGCACTGCTTTCCGCCGCCCAGGATGCCGATGACGAGCTTGACGACGCGGCCGATGCGGCGCAGGCGGCAGCCGATGCCGCGACCGCATCTCCGTCTGCCGAGAGCCTGACCGCAGCGCAGGACGCGCTTGCCAAGGTTCAGGACAAGAAAGATGCGCTCTACGCGCGCCTTGACGATCTTGCCGATGCCCTCGGCTGCGACCGTGACGAGGCTATCGACCTGATCGACAAAGCCTCCAAGATTGACACTGACAACGACGATATCCACCCGGTCAATACGACTGACAACGGCGCGGGCGCAATCGCACAGGCCGAGAAATATGCCGTCTATCAGCTGCAATACGACCGCGGCGACGGAAATGGGCAGGAGACGATTTCCATCTACGGCATCTCGCCCGATTCGCGCTATTGGAAAGACCTCAACGTCGGCGATGGGCGCGTCGTCTTTGGCGGCGGTCTGCTCGACAAGTTTGGCTGGAGCGAGGGTCAGAAGGTTAAGCTTCGTGACAAGTACGAGGGCAAGCATTATTCCCTTGAGTACACGGGCAAGGACTGTGCCTGGGGCTCCAAGTCGGACATGAATATCAATATGAGTATCGACGACTTTAACGAGCTGTTCGGCAACGATGCCGCCTACTTTAACGGCTATGTGAGCAACGAGAAGCTCGACCTCGATGCTCGTTACTTTGCCGGCGACACCACGCCCGACGATATGCGCGCCGTGGGCGACCAGTTCATCGGCATGATGAGCAAAATGATCGGCATGATGGTTGGGCTTGCGGTGTTCATCTTCTTGCTGTTTATGTACCTGCTGACCAAGGCTGTGATCGACCACAGCGCCCGTTCGATCAGCTACATGAAAGTCTTTGGCTATCGCGATAGCGAGATCTCGCATCTGTACATCCGCTCGATCACGCTGTGCGTGGTGGCGTCGCTCGTGCTGAGCCTGCCGGTCATTATTGGCTCGCTCACGGCCATCTTCCGCTCGATGCTGCTCGCCTACAACGGCAATATCGAGATCTACGTGCCCGCTTGGTCCATGGCTGCATGCGTGGGCATTGGCTTTGCGACCTACCTGGTCGTGGCGCTGCTACACACGCGTTCTATCAAGCGCGTCAGCCTGGCCGAGGCCCTTAAAGTCCAAGAGTAGTCATTTAAGAACGTCCCCAACGACTCGGTTTCGCGCTTGACTTTGACCCTACTTCAACGGGTACCATCCTCTATGTCTGTAACGCCATATAGACCGAGGGGATATAACTATGACCGCAACTGCACCCGCAGCACCCGCTAAGGTATACTTCACCAACTTGCGCACGCATGCTCGCGAGAGCCAGCTCGACAAGCTCAAGCGCCTCATGCGTCACGCCGGTATCGAGCAGATCGACTTCGAGAACAAGTTCGTCGCTATCAAGATTCACTTTGGCGAGCTGGGCAATCTGAGCTTTTTGCGCCCCAACTACGCCCGCGCCGTCGCGGATGTCGTGAAGGAGCTGGGTGGCAAGCCCTTCCTCACCGACTGTAACACGCTCTACGTCGGTAGCCGTAAAAACGCGCTCGAGCACATCGATACCGCCTATCAGAACGGCTTTACCCCGTATGCCACGGGTTGCCAGATCATCATCGCCGACGGCCTCAAGGGCACCGACGAGGCGCTCGTCCCGGTTGAGGGCGGCGAGTATGTGCACGAGGCCAAGATCGGTCAGGCGCTCATGGACGCCGATATCGTGATTAGCCTCACCCACTTTAAGGGTCATGAGCAGGCCGGTTTTGGCGGCGCCATGAAGAACCTGGGCATGGGAGGCGGCAGCCGTGCCGGCAAGATGGAGCAGCATGCCGCCGGCAAGCCGAACGTCGCGACCGAGCACTGCGTTGGCTGCCATGCCTGCGAAAAGATCTGCGCGCACAACGCTATCTCGTTCGATGGCACCCGCGAGCGCGAGCTTGCCGGCGGCGCTACTCGCACGGTGCACGTGGCCGCTATCGACCACGATCGCTGCGTGGGCTGCGGCCGCTGCATCGGCGTGTGCAACCAGGACGCCATCAAGCCCGGCTATGAAGCCGCGGCCGACGTGCTCAACTGTAAGATCGCCGAGTACACCAAGGCCGTTGTCCAGGATCGTCCCAGCTTCCACATTTCGCTGGCTATGGATATCAGCCCCAACTGCGATTGCCATCCCGAAAACGACACGCCTATCGTCAACGATATCGGCATGTTCGCGAGCTTCGACCCGGTCGCCATCGACCAGGCCTGTGCCGATGCCGTCATGGCATCCGAGCCGCTGCCCAACACCGAGCTTACCGATAGCGCGGCCAAGATGGAGCACAACCACGAGCATCTGGAGGGCGATCAGGCCAAGGACCCCTTCTGCATCACGCATCCCGACACCGACTGGCGCGTGTGTATCGCGCACGCCGAAAAGATTGGCCTGGGCACGAGCGAGTACGAGCTCATCGAGGTCAAGTAGCGCCTAGCTATTGGACAAAACAAGCGCCTTTGTAGCGCAAGTTGAGCAAAAGCCGCCCGTGAGCACAGCGCTCACGGGCGGCTTTCCGGAAGTATGCGGCAAATTTCGAGACCGCCGAGCACACGACGTTTTTTGGCAACAAAACCCCAGATAAATTGTTGGTAAAACTGCGGTCTGGTCGGCAGTTCCAGATTTTGCCGCATACTTCCGAAAATAGGGGGTCAGATAAAGCCTAGGACGTTGCTATTTGCCTAAAAATACTCGTCGAGGAAGTTGTCGACCGTGTTCCAGTAGAGCTCGGGGTCAACTTGCGCACTCTTGGCGTGGGTGGCGCCATGGATGGTGAGCTTTTGCTTGACTTTGCTGGCGCACGCGTCGTAGTTTTGGTCGAGCATGCCGTACGGCACAAAGGTGTCCTGGTCGCCGTGGATAAACAGCATGGGAACCGTCGCGTGTTTGA
>CAUADW010000062.1 GCA_958427895.1 uncultured Collinsella sp. | reverse complement strand
GCGGAACTCATATCGAGCAAAAGCCCAAGCGGCCCTCTCGGTTCAGCCAAGTTGACGTAGTTGAGATGTAGCATGCGGCCTGCTCACTCCTCGAAGTTCTTAGCGGAAATGAGTTGACTTGCAACAACGCTTTGCTTGCGATGGCGGTTGAGCTGCAACAAAGTTTTTATTGGACCTCGAACCCTATACTCGATGTTCGCTTCGTTCATTGAGTTACCCTTTGCATGAGGCCGGGACATATCGTCCCGCCCGCAGTTTCGCAGGCCGAAGGCCGAGAATGTTTGAGGACGGGATGATATGTCCCGGCCTCCCGGGAGAGTTACCTATGAATTACGCGAACATTAAGTATTTCGACATTGCTGATGGGGAAGGCGTTCGTACTTCTCTGTTTGTGAGTGGGTGCCGTCGTGGGTGCAAGAACTGCTTTAACTCTGTCGCGTGGGACTTTGCTGCGGGCGAGCCGTTCGATCGTGCCGTCGAGGACAAGATTATCGAGAGCCTCGACCATCCCTTTATCGATGGCCTGACGATTCTGGGCGGCGAGCCTATGGAGCCCGAGAATCAGGCGGGACTTGTTGACTTTATCGAACGCGTGCGTGCGGTCTATCCCGAGGGGTCGGGCAAGACCATTTGGTGCTTTACCGGCGACGTGCTCGAGGAGCTTATGCCGGGTGGCCGTCATCATACCGAGGTGACGGACCGTATCCTGGCCTGCCTCGACATGTTGGTGGACGGCCCGTTTGTTCAGGATCTGTACGATATCTCATTGCGCTTTAGGGGCTCGAGCAATCAGCGCGTGATTGATATGAACGCCACGCGCGCCCGTGCTGTGCGCGAGGGCGTTGCGCTTTGCGACGCTGTGGAGCTTTGGCGGGACGATCCGGTCTATTCGACCCATACTATGTAGCTTGTGGCCGATGCCAAAGGGCGTGGTACCATAGCGCGAACGCAAAATCGGAAAAGTGAGGCCCAGATGGTCGATCAGGAAAAAGTCGAGGCCGCCATTAAGCTGTTGCTTGAGGGCATAGGCGAGGACCCAACTCGTGAGGGCCTGCTGGAGACCCCGGCGCGCGTTGCCCGTATGTATGGTGAGATCGCCGGCGGTATGGATCAGAGTGCCGAGGAGCACCTGTCCAAAACCTTTGCCGTCGCTTCGAACGACTTGGTTATTGAGCGCGACATTACGTTTTACTCGCTGTGCGAGCACCATCTGCTGCCGTTTTATGGCAAAGCTGCGATCGGCTATATCCCTAACGGTCGCGTGGCGGGTCTGTCTAAGCTTGCTCGCACGGTTGAGGTCTATGCCCGTCGCCTGCAGCTGCAGGAGCAGCTGTGTGCGCAGGTTGCCGATGCCCTCATGGAATATCTTGCTCCCCAAGGGGCGATTGTGCTGATGGAAGCCGAGCACATGTGCATGACGATGCGCGGCGTGCAAAAGCCCGGCACCAAGACCGTGACGCTCGCTCGCCGCGGCGTCTTTGAGACTGATCCCGCGCTCGAGGAGCGGTTCTTTAGGATGCTGGGCCGTTAGCATGAGGGTCGTCAACGACTTTACATCGAAGACCGATGAGGGGACGTCGCGTCGCGGCTTTATGGCTTCGGGCCTGACTCCCTTTGGTGCCATGCCTCGCATTGATTACATTTGTGCCAACGGGCTGTTCCGGCGGCACCTGGGCAACATTGCACAGTTGGAATCGGGGCGCATCTTCTGCCGCCACGGTATTGATCATCTTCTCGATGTCGCTCGCATTATGTGGATCAAGAATCTCGAGGAACAGCTCGAATTTGACCGCGAGGTCATCTACGCCACGGCACTTCTTCACGATATCGGCAAAGATGAACAGTATGAATCGGGTATATCCCATGATGTTGCAAGCGAACGCGTCGCTGATGCGATTCTCGGCGGCATGCCCGATGATGTGGCGTTTGAGCCGGCAGATGCCGCAGCCATTAAGACGGCCATTCTGGGCCATCGAAAGCTGCGTGTGAACAGCCAGCCGCTTGAGCGTCTGCTCTATGCAGCCGACAAAGCGTCGCGCGCCTGCTTTGCATGCCCTGCGCGCAATGCCTGCAACTGGAGCGATGATAAAAAGAACCTATCGATTCGCGTGTAGTCGGTATGCGCGGTCGGGGTTCTGAACGAAGGAGACGATCGCGATGACTAACAAAAAGCTACCCGAGAATGCAACCAAGACCGAGGGTGCCGAGCTCGCCCGTCGTGGCAGGGGTGAAATTTCCGCTGCAACGGCGGTGCCCCATGTGAGCTATGACGACCTGCGCCATGCCGACCGCATCACCGTTGAAGGTCTTGAGGTTTTTGCTAACCATGGCGTGTATCCCGAAGAGAACGCGCTGGGCCAGAAGTTCATCGTGTCCTTGGTGCTCTATGCCGACCTGCGTGCAGCGGGGGAGCACGATAACCTGGACGCCTCGATTGACTACGGCTCGGTGTGCCACGATGTCGATGGCTATCTGCGTGAGCATACGTTTAAGCTTATCGAGGCTGCAGCCGAGGGTGTGGCCCAGATGCTGCTACGTCGTTATCCCCTGCTGCTTGGCGTGCACGTTAAGCTCGATAAGCCTTGGGCGCCCGTCGGTCTTCCCCTGGCAAGCTGCGGTGTCGAGATCGAGCGCGTGCGCTAACCGACTCTAGAGCTCGTTGGCGGGCGGTTTTTTGAGTCGCTGCGACAGAGTCCTGTTGTTGGGGCAGTACGTGTCGAGCAGCGCGTGAAACCGATGATTGTGGCTCGGCTCGAGCAGGTGGACGAGCTCGTGGGCGACAACCATGTCAAGGCACTCGACGGGGTAGGCGGCAAGTTCTCGTGCGATGCGAATGGCGCCGGTTTTGGGCGTGCATGATCCCCAGCGCGTTTTCATGCTGCGCACGGAAACGCGGGAAACGGCGACACCCATTGCGATTTCGTATGCGTGCACCATATCCCGCAGCGCCGATGTGACTTCGGACGTATAGAGCTGGTCAATATGGGCTTGGATCTCACTGGGCGTTAAGCCGTCGAGGGGCGCGTTCCACTTGGCCTGCGGACGTTCGTCTGGCTCGTCGGTACCCATAAAGCTTGCGAACGTGGCTTGTTTGGGCCGCGGTGCGGGGGGATCAAAGTTGTGGTCGAGTGCATCCTGTACCGTGATGGGCTTGCCCCAAAGTGCAATGATGGACGAGGGACTGAGCGGCTCTCGCGTCGTCGCCTGACGTTGCTCGCGCTGGGCAAGTCGACCGATAATCCAGGTGCTGTTGCGCTTCACAAACGCTTCGATACGCTCGCGGCTGGCGCCAAGTGGTGCGCTGGCGTGGACCTCGCCGCTCGATGTGACGCGTAGGTTGAAGTTCTTGACGCGCTTTTTGGTAACGACGACGGGGATGGATGTGCCATCCGGTCGGGATACGGAAATCGTAAACTGCTGCGTCAAAAGCGGTCCTTCAGATTGGGGACGGGCCGGCATGCCGACCGTTCGGCATGCCGGCCCGCTCAGGGGATGTGAAATTAATAACGCTCGAAGAAGGCAAGGGCATTATCGCTGCAGAGCTTTTGCATCACGGTCTTGCCAAAGTGCTTGGAGAGCATGTTCTGGAACTCGGGCATCTTGCTGGCATCGGAGAGGAAGGCGGGCACCGTGGCACCGTCCCAGTCGCCGCCGAGCGCGATGACGTCCTCGCCGCCCAGGTCGAGCCAGTGCTCGATATGTGCCGCTAGCTGGTCGAAGGTGACGTCTGCGGTGGTCTTGTCGGTTGCGTCGTTGGAAAGGAACTCGCTGCAGTAGTTGAGGCCGACGATACCGCCCATGTCACGAATGGTGCGGAACTGGTCGTCGGTAAGGTTGCGTTTGACGCCGCAAACCGCACGGGAGTTGGAGTGGCTGGCGACGAAGGGACGCGTGGCGTGGGCGACAACCTCGTCAAAGCACTCATCGTTGAGGTGGGAGACGTCGAGTATCATGCCGGCGTGCTCCATCTGCGTAAGTGCCTCGATGCCGGCGGCGGTGAGGCCGGCGTGGGTGTCGTGGCCGCTCGCGAGCGGTCCCTGCGCGTTCCAGCTGAGTGATGACATGAGTACGCCCAAGCTCTTGAGCACCTCGATCAGCGCGGGGTCCTCGGCAAAGAACGTGGCGTTTTCGATGGTGTGGATGCAAGCGACCTTGCCGTCCTTGAGCGCGGGGCGAATGTCTGCGGCGCTGCGCACGTTGACCATGCGGTCGTGGTTGAGCATTGCCTGGCCGCTCATATGCGCCATGATCTGCGCCTGGAAGCGCGCGGCGTGGGCGGTGGGAATCTCGTCGGGGACAAACGTGGCGAAGCACTGTGCCCACGGCGTGTTGCCGATCTTTGCGAGCGAGATGGCGCAGGCGTTGCCCTCGATGAGGTCGAAATCTTGCGGATGCGTTTCGTCGCCGGGGAAATAACCGTCGGTGCCGGCGGTAAAGCGCAGGTCGAGATCGAGCGTGGCCCAGCCGATGCGGTCGGCGGTGTCGCAATGTAGGTCAAATACGGGATATGCCATGGTTCCTCCGGATGCAGCGTTTCTTTGCAAACTGTCCTTGAATTGTATGACTAGGGTATAGTTAGCGCCATATGTTCACGGCGGCCCGCGTTGTGCGCCGCCCTTATCACGGAGGTTACCATGTCCAACCAGGGCAAGAAGGTCAAGACCCATTATCGCGGCACGCTCGACGACGGCACGCAGTTCGATAGCTCCTACGATCGCGGCGAGCCGCTGGAGTTCACCTGTGGTGCCGGTCAGATGATCAAGGGCTTCGACGCCGCCGTTGTCGACATGCAGGTGGGCGAGAAGAAGACCGTGCACATTCCTGCTGCCGATGCCTACGGCGAGCACAATCCCGAGATGGTTATTACCTTCCCGGCCGAACAGGTTCCCAACATCGAGCAGATCGAGAAGGGCATGAAGCTCTTCCTGTCCACGCCGAGCGGCATGCCCGTCCCCGCCGTGGTCATCGACGTAACGCCCGAGGCCGTGACGCTCGACGCCAACCATGAGCTGGCCGGTAAGGACCTCAACTTTGATATCGAGCTCGTCGAGGTCGAGGGTTAGAGTATGCCTGAACGCTTGGTTTCGACGACATGCTTGGGAAATCTCAACGATCCGTCCTATGAACTCCTGCTTCGCCGGAAGCTGGGCGGCGTCTTTGAAGTTGACGAGCTGCTGCTCGATTGGGACCAGGCTGATGTATACGCGTTTGTGGGCGTGACGGAGCTGGGGCGCACGGTCGATGTTCGGCTGGATACTGCCGACGGCGGTCGTCTTGTCGACGGCGACGTGCTCGCCGTCGACCGTTCGGGTGCGGTACCCGTGGCGGTTGTCGTGCGCCTGCGCAGCGCCGAGGTTTATTTGATCGAAGTTGACCGCATGGACCCGATTGCGCTCGCGCATGCGTGCTGGGAGATCGGCAATATGCATGCGCCGCTTTTCCGAGGCGATTCGGACGAGCATACCGTGCGCATGTATACGCCGGTGCAGCCTGTTTTGGGCCGCATGCTCCGGGGCGTCGAGGGCGTTCGGCTCTCGACGGTTACCCGTGAACTCGATTCGGACCGGCGCTTTGCGTCGAGTGCGGCGGATGCCGTTGTGAGTATGGCTCCAGACTTTACGATCGTAAAGAAGGCGCGCGGTTAACGTGCGTATAAGTAAGACGGACTTTGAGAGGCAACTATTCAAAGTCCGTCTTTCTGTTGATGAGATGCTGTGGGGGAAAGCATATGGGTCTTGAAGGAATCAAGCTGATTGCATGCGATTTGGACGGCACGTTGCTGCATCCGGGGGAGCGCGAGCCGCGTTCCGAGGCCTTTGAACTCATCGATGAACTGCATCGTCGCGGTATCGTGTTTATGCCGGCGAGCGGCCGTCAATATGCGAGCTTGCGCTACCTGTTTGCCCCGGTGGCCGATGAGCTCGCCTATGTATGCGAAAACGGAGCCCTGGTGATGAGCGGGGGGCGTGCCGTTGTCAAGCGTTCCATGGAGCGTAGCCTTGCTATGGATATCGCGAATGCCGTGGTTGCGTATCCCCATGCCGACGTGACCCTTTCGTGTGAGGGACACCTCTACACCATGAGCGGCAACGATGCGTTCGTCGACCATTTGCGCTATGAGGTCCACTGCGATGTGGCGGTGGTCGACCGCCCCGAGGACATCGACGAGGACGTCATTAAGATTGCCTTCCAGACGCCCGAGGTGGATCAGCCGGCGGCCCTGGAGTATTTCGAGCGCCTCTTTAGCGACCGTGTTGACGTGATGACGTCGGGAACCGAGTGGACGGACTTTATCGGCTTCGGTTCGGGCAAGGGCTCCGCGCTTGCCGATTACGGTCGTGCCCTGGGTATTTCGCCCGATGAGATGATGGCGTTTGGCGATAACGAAAACGACCGCGACATGCTCAACGTCGTGGGCCATCCTTATCTAATGGAGAGCTGCAATCCCTCTATGCGTGACATCAACGACCGCGTCCGTTACGTGCATACGGTCGAAGAAGAGCTGCGTCGTCTACTTGCTGAGTAGACATTTGGGACATGCCTAGAAATCTATTTTTTGCTGCAAAGCGCGGAAAGGTGGATTTTAAGGCATGTCCCGAACATCTACCGGCAGTCGGGGCAGAGACCCTCGAAGATGGTGTAGTGCGACGTGACGTGCCAGCCGATTTGCTCGGACGCCTTGGCGTCGAGCTGGGCATCGAAGGGGAGCGGTACGTCGATGACGCGGCTGCACGAGGTGCAGATGATATGCGCATGCGGCTCGATCGTGCGATCGAAGCGGCTGCCGCCCGGCGTCTTGATGGAGAGGATTTCGCCTGCGTCGGCCAAGAGATTGAGATTGCGGTAGACCGTACCGCGGCTGATTTTGTCATCCTGCGCGCGCACGACGTTGTAGATTTCGTCGGCGGTGGGATGGTTATAGCTTTGGCGCACGGCGTCAAGAACCAGCTTTCGCTGCCTGGTATTCCTTCTTTGCACCGCCATGCGCCTCGCCTCTTTTCTATCAACGGTCGTAGGTAAATGATACCGTATTTAGCACACAATACTAATAACGAGGCGTGAAACCGTCTTCATTGGCAAGTGGGGCTCGGGCCTGGGCGTCTACGAGGCGAAAACGCGTTCCCATGCGCTCGTAGGAGGCATGAAGCGCCTCGAGATGAGATAGGATGTTTGCCGGAGCCCCCTGTATCTCCATCTCGACTGAGCCGTCTTCCATGTTACGCACCCAGCCGGTGAGTGCGCGTGCCTGTGCGAGGTTGGTGTTGGTAAAGCGAAAACCAACGCCTTGGACTTGCCCCGCCCAGCGCAGGAAATAGCGCAGGGGAGTGTCTTGAGTGGCCTCGTCGCTTGCGAGCACAGTAAGCCTGCGGCGCAGCTCGAGCTCGACGTTTGATGGTTTTTGAGGCTCTCGACTGCCGCCGGTGACGCTGGAGAAGAACGTATCGAAGAGGCCCATCGCTATGCCTGCTTGCCTGCGTCGGCCGGGAAGGTAATGCCGGCCTGCTGGCGCACGGCATCCATGATACGCAGTGAGACGAGTGTGACATCGCGGTAGTGGCCAAGCTCGTGGCGTCCTGCCGGGGTCTCCCAAATCTCTTCCTTAACGTTATCGATGCCGCCGATGGCGGTGATAAAGTCTGTGAGTTCGTATTCCATAGTGTTGCTCGATTTGGGCAGGTCGAGCACGCGGCCGTTGTCGCCCTGTTCGCGCGGTGCCTCGGTCGCCGAGCCGCGTACGACGTCGCCGCGATAGTCGATGCGGACGTTGCGGGGCGTGGACAGATGGTCGATCTGGATAGTGCCACGCTCGCCTTCGATCTGCGAGGGCAGCAGGTCATTCGTAATTTTGGAGTGCGCGAGCTCGACGGAGATGCGGCCTCCGCCGTAGCTGGCGAGGATGGAACCGCAGCCGTCGATGGGGCCGTGCGTGAGCTGTCGCGTGGTGGGGTCGAGCAGAGTAGTCATGCTCGTAAGGCCGGAGGGCATGCCGAAAATCTCGACCATGGGCTCGACGGCGTAGACGCCAATGTCCATGAGGGAACCCGATGCCATATTGCAGTCGAAGATATTGGTGGCGCGTCCCGCGAGAATCTCGTTGTAGCGCGAGGAATACTTGCCAAAGCGCAATGAGGCGCGGCGGATGGGGGCGATCTCGCCCAGGGCGTCCTCGATGGCGTGGAAGGCGGGATCGTGGAGGGGACGCATGGCCTCGAGGGCCACGACACCTGCTGCCTCGGCAGCGCGGAAGACTTCCAGCGCCTGCGCTTCGGTGGCGCAGAAGGGTTTCTCGACGATGACGTGCTTGCCACCGGCGATGCAGGCAAGGGCCTGCTCGTAGTGAAGTGCGTTAGGGCTGCCGATATAGACGGCGTCGACGTCGGCGGCGGACGCGAGCTCGTCAAGTGCGGTGAAGTTACGCTCGCCACCGCGCTCGGCGGTAAAGGCAGTACCGCGATTGGCGTCGCGCGAAAGCGTGCCCACAAACGCGGCTTGGTCGTTGGCGTTGACGACTTGGATAAAGTCGTCGGTGATCATGGATGTGCCGATGGTCGCGATGCGCAGCATACGTCCCCCTTGCATTGTTTGGTCTACAGGATGAGTGTAGCGCGTGGGGATATAAAGCTGCGCGAAAACGCCGTTACAGGTCGCTCTCGTTAAAGCCGGTGTCGATATCGAGGTTGCTGCCGTCGGCCGCCGTGGTGGCAAGCTCATCGCAGCGCTCGTTGAGCTCGTGGCCGGCGTGACCCTTAACCCAGATGAACTCAACCTTGTGCTTGCTTTTGGCGGTGAGTAGGCGCTCCCACAGGTCGCGGTTCTTAACGGGCTGCTTGTTGGCGGTTTTCCATCCGCGCTTTTTCCAGCCATCGATCCAGTGCTTGTTAAAGGCGTTGACGACGTACTGCGAATCGGAATGGACCTCGACCTCGCAGGGGCGGTTAAGTGCCTCGAGCGCCACGATGACCGCCATGAGCTCCATGCGGTTGTTGGTGGTCTTGGCGTAGCCGCGCGAAAGCTCGGAGGTGAAGGTCTTGCCGGCGGGGTTGGTGTATTTGAGCACGGCGCCGTAGCCGCCGCGTCCCGGATTTGATCGGGCCGAGCCGTCGGTATAGATGATGACCTTCACATGGTTCCTTTCGTTGGGTACGTTTCGTGTGAGTGACCATTGTAGCGCCGCGTTCGCCGAGGGCTAGCAATCTACCATATCTACCCCGTCCTCTGATGGCTGGTTTTCTTGGATGATGCGGTCGAGTTCGTCGAGGTATTGCTGCAACAGGGGAGAGGGCTTGCGTTCATCGTGCATGATATAGCCTACGTGCATCGTCGGGGCATCTGCCAGCGGAATCGATGCCATGCCCCATTGCATTTCGTTTGAGAGCACGCCGGTGGAGAGCGTGTAGCCGTTCGAGGTGATCAGCAGGTTGGTGAGCGTGCCGCGGTCAGAGACTCGAATGTTGCGATCGCAGGGGATGTAGCTAAACGGCTCCTCGGCGTAATAGAAGGAGTTTGAGGTTCCCTGCTCAAAGCTGTAGCGCGTATAGGGCGTAAGGTCGGCAAGGGACAGCTGCGGGCGGCGGGCAAGCGGGTGGCGCTCACTTACGAACACGTGGACCTTTGCATCAAAGAGGTGATGGAAGCTTGCTCGGGCATCGGTAAAGGCTTTCTGTAGGACACGATTGTTAAAGTCGTCCAGATAGAGGATGCCAATGTCGCTGCGAAACGCGCGGACGTCATCGATGATCTGCGACGTGGTGGTCTCGCGCATGATGAACTCGAACTTGTCGTCCCGGCAGCGCTCGACGACGTTGACGAAGGCCTCGACCGAAAAGGCGTAATGCTGGGCGGAAATGGCGAGGCGGGCTTGCGGGGTGCCGCCGTCCTCGTAGCGCG
>CAUADW010000061.1 GCA_958427895.1 uncultured Collinsella sp. | reverse complement strand
TGTGCGGGGGAGTTGTGGAGTTGTGCAGGCAGACGAGGTTTTTCTGGAAATACGCTCCCGATGCGCGTATAGTACCGATTGTTTTGTCGGCTCCTGCTGCGTCGAGTCCAAACCGCGAAATGCCATGAGCGGCGCGGATGCAGCCAGGAGGCACGAGGACAACCCATCGTGGCCACGCCCCGTGCTTAAAACCCCAAGAAGGAGTGAACAATGGCAGAAGAGAAGTATGTGCCGCGTCTGAAGACCAAGTACAACAACGAGGTCAAGCAGCAGCTTCAGGACAAGTTCCAGTACGAGAACGTCATGATGATCCCCAAGTTTGAGAAGATTGTCGTGAACATGGGTGTCGGCGAGGCCGCTACCGATTCCAAGGCCATCGACGGTGCCGTGCGCGACCTGCGCGCCATCACCGGACAGCAGCCGATGATTACCCGTGCCCGCAAGTCCATCGCTACCTTCCGCCTGCGCGCTGGTATGCCGATCGGCTGCAAGGTTACCCTGCGTGGCGACCGTATGTGGGAGTTCTTCGATCGTCTGACCTCCGTCGCGATCCCCCGTATCCGCGACTTCCGCGGCATCTCCGCCAAGAGCTTCGACGGCCGTGGTAACTTCTCCATGGGCGTCACCGAGCAGCTCATCTTCCCCGAGATCGACTTCGACTCCGTCGATCACCAGCGCGGTATGGACATCACTTTCGTGACCACCGCCAATACCGATGAGGAGGCCAAGGCCCTTCTGGACGCCTTCGGTTTCCCGTTCAAGAAATAGGTTCACCTGCCCTATAAGCGCCGTTCCCACAAGGGGGCGGCGCTTGGGGCGAACAATACTCTATGTGAGGAGGATATAAGTGGCTAAGACATCGATGATCGTCAAGTGCAATCGCAAGCAGAAGTTCTCTACTCGTGAGTACACGCGCTGCCAGCGCTGCGGCCGTCCGCACTCTGTGTACCGCAAGTTCGGCCTGTGCCGTGTCTGCTTCCGCGAGCTTGCACTCAAGGGCGAGCTTCCCGGCGTTAAGAAGGCCAGCTGGTAAGTCACTACCAGCGTTTCAAGCATCAGTTTGGAACAGGGAAAACGCGCTAAAAAGGCTTTGCCGTTAAGGGCGGCGAAGAACCAAGAGCACGTGTTCATCAAGAACGAAGGAGAATCTGTATGAACCTTACAGACCCGATCGCAGATATGCTTACGCGCATCCGTAACGCTAACTCTGTGAACAAGGCCACGGTCTCCATGCCGAGCAGCAAGAAGCTCGTCGAGATCGCTCGTGTTCTGCACGAGGAGGGCTACATCGAGGGCTACGATGTCGAGGACACCGTTCCCCAGAAGACTCTGCACATCACGCTTAAGTATGGTCCCAAGAAGGCTAAGGTCATCAACGGCATCCGCCGCATTTCCAAGCCGGGCCTGCGTAAGTACACCGGCGTTGCCGACATGCCCCGCGTCCGCGGTGGCCTTGGTACCGCCATTATTTCCACCAGCCATGGCGTCATGACCGACCGCGATGCTCGCAAGCACAACGTCGGCGGCGAGATCATCGCTTACGTCTGGTAATTCGCTCGGTAGGTAGAAGGAAAGGAGATCACCGTGTCTCGTATCGGTAATAAGCCTGTCCAGATTCCCGCCGGAGTCGAAGTGGCAGTCAACGGCAACAACGTTGTCGTCAAGGGCCCCAAGGGCCAGCTCGAGCTCGATGTCTTTGAGAAGCTCGCTATCAACGTCGAGGACAACGTCCTCACCGTTTCCCGTCCCGACGACGAGCGTGAGACCCGTGCCCGCCACGGCCTCACCCGCGCCCTCATCCACAACATGGTTGTTGGCGTTTCCGAGGGCTTCGAGAAGAAGCTCGAGCTCGCCGGCGTCGGTTACCGCGTGCAGCAGAAGGGCAAGAACCTCGAGTTCTCCCTGGGCTTCTCGCACCCCGTGATCGTCGAGGCTCCTGAGGGCATCACCTTCGAGGTTCCCGACAACACCCACGTGAACGTCAAGGGTATCAACAAGCAGCAGGTCGGTCAGATCGCCGCTGAGATCCGCGGCCATCGTCCTCCCGAGCCTTACAAGGGCAAGGGTATCCACTACGTTGGCGAGCACATCCGCCGCAAGCTGGGTAAGGCCGCCAAGTAGTCGTAACCGACTCACTCGCATAAGACCAGCACCCCGTCAGGTGCTGGCAAGATCAACCTTTTTAGGAGTTTACGTATGAACAAGCATAAGGCGAAGCTGGAAGGCCTCAAGCGTCGTCAGCGTCGTGTTCGCGGCAAGGTCTCGGGTACCTCCGAGCGTCCGCGTCTTCGCGTGACCCGTACTAACGCCAACATCTATGCCCAGATCATCGACGACAGCAAGGGCTCCAGCCTGACGCTCGTCTCTGCCTCGACCCTCGAGGCCGAGTTCAAGGGCACCCACACCTCGAACAAGGAGGCTGCGGAGAAGGTCGGTCAGCTCGTTGGCAAGCGCGCCATCGAGGCCGGCATCACCAAGGTCGCCTTCGATCGCGGTGGCCGTATCTACCATGGCCGCGTCAAGGCCCTCGCCGACGGTGCTCGTGCCGCCGGTCTCGAGTTCTAGGAGGTATGTAGCACATGGCTCGTAATCAGAAGCAGCAGCGCGAGGCCTCCGAGTTCGAGGAGCGCGTCGTTTACATCAACCGCGTGTCGAAGACCGTCAAGGGTGGTCGTCGCATGAGCCTCGTCGCTCTCGTCGTCGTTGGCGACGGCAAGGGCAACGTCGGCGTTGGCATGGGCAAGTCCGCTGAGGTGCCCATGGCCATCTCCAAGGCATCTCTCGATGCCAAGAAGAACATGTTCCACGTGCCGGTGACCGAGCAGGGCACCATCCCGCACGAGGTTCTCGGCCACTTTGGTGCCGGCCGCATCATCATCAAGCCCGCTGTCGAGGGTACCGGCGTTATCGCCGGCGGCGCTGTGCGTCCCCTCTTTGAGCTTGCTGGCATCAAGAACGTCCTGTCCAAGTCCCTCGGTACCGACAACGGCCTCAACATCATCAAGGCTGCCGTCGAGGGCCTCAAGGAGCTCTCCAGCCCTGAGGACGTCGCGGCTCGCCGTGGCCTGACGGTCTCCGAGATGTTCGTCGGTAAGGAGAACTAAGCATGGCTGACACCATCAAGATCAAGCAGGTCCGCAGCACCAACGGTTGCAAGCAGGACCAGGTCCGTACTGTCCGTGCCCTCGGTCTCCACAGGATCCGCGAGGTTCGCGAGATTGCTGACAACGAGTCCGTCCGCGGCATGATCTTCAAGGTCAAGCACCTTGTCGAGATTGTAGAGGAGTAGCAAATGCAGCTTCACGATCTTACTCCCGCGCCCGGTTCCACCAAGAACCGCAAGCGCGTCGGCCGTGGCAATTCTTCGGGTCACGGCACCACTTCTGGCCGCGGCCAGAAGGGCCAGGGTTCCCGCTCTGGCGGCACCAAGGGTGCCGGCTTCGAGGGTGGCCAGACTCCGCTGGCTATGCGCCTGCCCAAGCTTCCGGGCTTCCGCAACCCCCGTCGTATCGAGTACACCGCCGTTAACGTTGAGCGTCTCGAGCGTAAGTTCGAGGACGGCGCTGTGATCGACGGTGCCGCTCTTAAGGCCGCTCGCATCACCAAGAGCGAGTTCGAGCCCGTCAAGGTGCTCGGCAATGGTGAGCTCACCAAGAAGTTCACGGTCAAGGTCGACAAGGTCAGCGCTTCTGCGCAGGCCAAGATCGAGGCCGCCGGCGGAAAGGTCGAGCTGCCGTGCTAAATGGTCTTAAGAATGCTTTCCGCATCAAAGAATTGCGCGAAAAGATTCTTTTTACCATAGCTATGCTCGTCGTGTACCGCATTGGTGCGCACGTTCCTGTGCCCGGCATTCCCTTCCAGGGGATGCTGGGCCTTTTCTCGACCGATAACAATTCGGTCGCCGCAGGTGCTATGGCCCTCCTGAATCTTTTCTCTGGCGGCGCGTTGAGCTATGTGTCGGTGTTTTCGCTGGGCATCATGCCTTACATCACCAGCTCGATCATCCTCCAGATGCTCCAGGCCGTCGTGCCTTCCCTGCATGAGCTTGCCCGCGAGGGCGAGGTCGGTCAGACCAAGATTACGCAGTATTCGCGTTACCTCACCCTGGCTCTGGCAATCCTCAACTCCGTGGGTTACCTCTTCCTCTTTAAGAGCTTCGGCATCAGCTTCAATGGCGCCGGCGCTCCCGAGATCATCTTCGACCTCATGATCGTCGGTACGCTCACCGCGGGCGCCATGCTGATCATGTGGATTGGTGAGCTCATCACCCAGCGCGGTATCGGCAATGGCATGTCGCTGATCATCTTCGCGAACATCATGGCCGGTCTGCCGCAGGCTATCTTCTCCAGCACCGAGGGCAATGCCGGTGGCATCATCACCATGGTGATCATCTGCGCCATCATCCTGCTGGTTATCCCGCTGATTGTTTTCCTTGAGCGCGGCCAGCGCCGCATCCCGGTCTCCTACGCTAAGCGCGTCGTGGGCCGTCGCATGATGGGTGGCCAGACCACCTACCTGCCCATCAAGGTCAACACCGCGGGTGTCGTGCCGATCATCTTCGCTTCGGCGCTGCTGTACTTCCCGGCTCAGATTGCCGTGTTCTTCCCCGGCATCGGCTGGATTCAGGCAGTTGCCTCCGCGCTTTCGACCGGTTGGCTCAACTGGGTGCTTAACGTTGTCCTCATCGTGTTCTTCGCGTACTTCTACACCTCCATGGTGTTCAACCCCGATGACACGGCCGATAACCTTAAGAAGCAGGGCGGCTTTATTCCGGGCGTGCGTCCGGGTAGGGCTACCGCGGCCTACATCAAGAACGCGCTCAACAAGATCACGCTTCCCAGCGCTGTCTTTTTGGCGCTCATCGCCATCGTGCCTTCGATTATCTTCTCCTTCACGGGTAACCATCTGATCCAGGCATTTGGCGGCACGTCCATCCTCATCATGGTCGGCGTCGTGCTCGACACGGTCGATAAGCTCGAAGGCCAGATCAAGATGTATGATTACGATGGATTCTTTAAATAGGCTAGAGGAGGATTGCTCATGAACCTCGTATTGCTCGGAGCTCCGGGTGCCGGTAAGGGCACCGTCGCACAGGAGCTCGTCGCCGAGTTTGGCGTCGCCCACATTTCCACGGGCGACCTGCTGCGTGCTGCCGCCAAGGGTGGCACCGAGCTTGGTATTCAGGCTAAGAAGTACATGGACGCTGGCGAGCTCGTTCCCGACCAGCTCGTGATCGACCTTGTCAAGGAGCGCCTTGCCGCCGATGACGCCCAGCAGGGCTTCATCCTCGACGGCTTCCCGCGCAACACCGCCCAGGCCGTGACGCTCGATTCCGAGCTCTCCGCCATGGGTCGCGAGATCGACTGCGCCCTTCTGGTCGATGTGGCCCCCGAGGTCATTATCGATCGTCTGTCTTCGCGTCGCACCTGCCGCGCCTGCGGTTACACCGGCACCGCTGCCGATGCTACCTGCCCCAAGTGTGGCGGCGAGATGTATCAGCGCGACGACGACAAGCCCGAGACCATCAAGAACCGTCTCGACGTCTACGAGAAGTCCACGAGCCCGCTCGTCGACTACTATCGTGGCCAGGGTCTGCTCAAGTCGGTCAACGGTGACCAGGCTCGCGAGACCGTGTACGGGGATGTCAAAGAGGCTCTCGGTCTATGATCAAGATTAAGTCTGCAACGCAAATCGAGCAGATGAAGAAGGCAGGAGCGCTATCTAAGATGGCGCTCCGCCACGTTGGAGCCATGGTGCGCCCCGGCGTTTCCACCTTTGAGCTCGATCAGCTCGCGGAGCAGATTATCCGCATGCATGGTGGCACCCCAGCCTTTAAGGGTTACGGCGGGTTTCCCGGAACCATTTGCGCATCGATTAACGATGCCGTGGTACACGGTATTCCCAACCCCGACATGATCCTGCGCGATGGCGATATCATCTCCATCGATACGGGAGCCGTTGTCGACGGTTGGGTCGGCGATAACGCTTGGACGTTTTTCGTCGGCACCCCCACGCCCGAAGCCAAGGCTTTGTGCGAGATCACGCGCGATTGCCTTAAGGCTGCCATCGAGCAGGCTGTTCCCGGTAACCATATCGGGGACGTCGGTTATGCCGTTCAGTCCCTCGCCGAGTCTCACGGTTACGGCGTGCTTCGCGATTATGTGGGCCATGGCATTGGCCGCGTGATGCACGAGGACCCCAACGTTCCTAACTATGGAAAGAAGGGGAGGGGCGTTCGCCTCCAGGCCGGCATGGTCATTGCCATCGAGCCGATGGTTACGATGGGTTCCAACCATGTGAGCACGGGCTCCGACGGTTGGATCGTCACGACCAACGACCACCTGCCCGCCGCGCACTACGAGAACACCGTCGCCATTACCAATGACGGCCCGGTGATTCTCACCACGGATGCCCAAGGTGCTTGGTGCTCCCTCCAAGGCGGAGAAATGTAACAAGTTCCATTTAGTTGTGGAGCCATTACGAAGTTATTACGATGCGTGCATACGTGTTGTAGAATACTCAATCGCTGTCGTTTTCTAGAGAAAGATGATTGCTTGTGAAGAAGGAAGACGCAATTGAGCTCGAGGGTACGGTAAAGGAACCGTTGCCCAACGCCATGTTTAAGGTCGAGCTCGAGAACGGTCATTCGGTTCTGTGCAACATTTCTGGCAAGATCCGAATGAATTACATCCGTATTCTCCCCGGTGACAGGGTTGTCGTGGAGCTTTCCCCGTACGACCTGACCCGCGGCCGCATCACCTATCGCTACAAATAGCGGCACGCATACACGCACTCCATTTCCGACTGCAGGCTTAGCTCAACCTACGGTCGGATTGTGTGTGAAGACCAGCCATAGTTTTAAACGCCTGCGGCTGGGCGAGTAGATAGTAGGGAAGTAGTTTGAGCGCTACCGAAAGGAAGAACGATGAAGGTACGTCCTTCGGTCAAGAAGATGTGCGATAAGTGCAAAATCATTAGGCGCCATGGCAAGGTCCTCGTCATTTGCGAGAACCCCCGTCATAAGCAGCGTCAGGGTTAAGAGAGGAGACTACGTTGGCCCGTATTAATGGTGTCGACCTCCCGCGTGAGAAGCGCGTTGAGATCGGTCTGACCTACATTTACGGCATCGGCCGCACCACTGCGACGAAGATTTGCGTCGAGTGCAACGTTAACGTGGATACGCGCGTTAAGGACCTCACCGAGGATGAGGTTAACGCCATCCGCGATTATATCGATAAGAACCAGATCATGGTTGAGGGCGACCTCCGCCGTGAGCGCAACCAGAACGTCAAGCGCCTTATGGACATCGGCTGCAACCGCGGCCTTCGTCACCGCAAGGGCCTCCCGGTCCGCGGCCAGCGCACCCACACTAACGCTCGTACCCGCAAGGGCCCGAAGCGTCAGATCGGTGCTAAGAAGAAGAAATAAGGAGCGCTAGATAGATGGCTACTGCTAAGAAGAACGTTCGCGCTGCCCGTCTGAAGCGCGCGGACCGTAAGAACATTTCCGTGGGCCAGGCTCACATTCGTTCTACGTTCAACAACACGATCGTTTCGATCACCGATCCCCAGGGCAACGTCATTTCCTGGAAGTCGGCTGGCCAGGTGGGCTTCAAGGGCTCCCGTAAGTCCACGCCGTTCGCTGCCCAGATGGCTGCCGAGGCTGCTGCCAAGCAGGCCATGGAGCACGGTATGAAGAAGGTTTCCGTCTTCGTCAAGGGCCCCGGCTCCGGTCGTGAGACCGCCATCCGCTCCCTCCAGGCTGCTGGCCTCGAGGTCTCGAGCATCCAGGACAAGACCCCCATTCCGCACAACGGCTGCCGCCCCAAGAAGCGTCGCCGCGTGTAACTGAAAGGATCGTATCAATATGGCAATCGACAGGACTCCTGTTCTTAAGCGCTGCCGTCAGCTCGGGATCGATCCCGCTGAGCTCGGTTACAGCAGCAAGAAGGAATCTATCCGTCAGCCCAAGCGCCGTCGCAAGGAATCTGAGTACGGCATGCAGCTGCGCGAGAAGCAGAAGGTCAAGTTCATCTATGGCGTTCTGGAGAAGCAGTTCCACGGCTACTTCAACAAGGCCCGTAAGATGAACGGCGTCACCGGTGAGAACCTCATGATCATTCTTGAGTCTCGCCTCGACAACGTCGTCTTCCGTCTTGGCTTCGCCCGCACCCGCAAAGAGGCTCGTCAGTCCGTCCGTCACGGTCACTTCACCGTGAACGGCAAGCGCGTGGACATCCCGTCCTACCGCGTCAAGGCCGGCGACGTCGTCGCTGTCGGCGAGAAGTTCCGTGACCTTCTCCCCATCAAGGAGGCCCTGATTTCCTCCGAGCGCTTTGAGGTCCCTGGCTGGCTCGAGGTCGATATCGAGAAGCTGTCTGGTAACGTGCTCGCTCTGCCGACGCGTGAGCAGATCAGCGGTGATATCAACGAGCAGCTCATCGTCGAGCTCTACTCTAAGTAGTCCATCCGGGCTGCTGAGGCTGGAGGTAATACATGTCAGAATTCATTAGGCCTCAGGTTCAGGTCGAAGAGATCAACGAGACGTCTGCTCGTGTCTCCGTCGAGCCGCTCGAGCGTGGTTACGGCGATACGCTGGGTAACTCCCTTCGTCGCGTTCTTCTGTCCTCGCTCGAGGGTGCCGCCGTCGAGGCTATTCAGATCGATGGTGCGCAGCACGAGTTCATGACCATCCCTAACATGGTCGAGGATGTCACCGACATCGTCCTGAATGTCAAGGGTCTTGTCTTCAGGGCTCTCGGCACGACCGACGAGGCGACCGCCACCATCTCGGTTGACGGCCCCTGCGAGGTCACCGGTGCGGACTTCTTTATTCCGTCCGAGTTTGAGCTGGTCAATCCTGAGCAGCACATTGCTACGCTCACCGAGGGTGGCCATCTCACCATGAGCATGCGCATCGGCTATGGCCGCGGCTATGTTTCTGGCGAGGCCAACAAGCGCGACAACGATCCCATCGGTGTGATCCACGTCGACTCGCTGTACTCGCCGGTTTCCCGTTGCGCCAAGCTCGTTGAGGCTTGCCGTGTCGGTCAGCACACCGACTACGACCGCCTTGTCCTCGAGATCGAGACCAACGGCTCCATCGCCCCGCGCGACGCCGTGGTCCAGGCTGCTAATATCATCAACCAGCATATGGCCGCCTTTATGAACCTTGCCGAGACCCCCGAGGTCGAGGAGGAGGCTTCGATCTTCGCTCCCGAGGTCACCAACGACAACGCCGAGCTGGACAAGCAGATCGAGGATCTGGACCTTTCCGTCCGTTCCTACAACTGCCTTAAGCGCGCCAGCATTCACTCGGTCCGTCAGCTCGTTGAGTTCTCGGAGAACGATCTGCTCAACATCCGTAACTTCGGTGTTAAGTCGATCGAGGAAGTGAAGGACAAGCTTGAGTCCATGGGCCTGAGCCTGAAGGCTTAATGCTTCGCATATTTGAGGAGAAACTAGACCATGCGTCACAACGTTAAGAAGGGCCTGAAGCTCGGCACCGATGCGAGCCACACCAAGGCCATGAAGAAGAGCCTTGCTAAGGCCCTCTTCGAGAACGACCGCATCAAGACCACCGAGACCCGCGCTAAGGCGCTGCGTTCGGTCGTCGATCCGATCATCACTTGGGCCAAGAAGGGCGACCTGCACTCTCGTCGTCTGGCTATCGCCAAGCTCGGCGATAAGCAGCTCGTTGCCGAGATCTTCGACAAGGCTGCCCAGGGTATGTGGCAGGACCGCAACGGCGGTTACACCCGCATCATGAAGCTCGGTAACCGTAAGGGCGACAATGCTCCCATCGTTATCATGGAGCTCGTCACCGAGCCTTGCACGCCTAAGGCCAAGAAGGCTGCTCCGGCCCCCAAGAAGGCCGCTGCTCCCAAGAAGGT
>CAUADW010000060.1 GCA_958427895.1 uncultured Collinsella sp. | reverse complement strand
AAATCGCCCAGCTGGCCGAGCGCCACAAAGCGCACCTCGGGCATGACCTTGCCCAAAATGGCTTCAATCTCGGTGAGCTTGTGGGCATTTCCCGTTGCCACGACGATAGTCGCCGCCGGGTCGAGCGTATCGATATCGATTTTCTCAAGTGCCATAGCTGGCCTCCTTCTCTCTATAGCAATGCCGCGCTGAGGGCGATGAGGACCTCGGCCTCTCCCCTCTCAATCAACGGCAGCCTTGTATCTAGACGTTTTCGCAGATAAAACCTGCCAAAATAAACCTGTCCCTTTTTGGCAGGTTAGGCGAGAACCCGGCGCTGGAGCTCGATGAGCTCGGCGATGCCCTTGTCGCCCAGGTCGAGCAGAGCGTTGAGACGTTTGCGGTCGAAAGGCGCCTGCTCGCCGGTACCCTGAAGCTCGATCATCTCGCCGGTATCGGTGGCGACGAGATTCATATCGACCTCGGCATGGCTGTCCTCGGAATAATCGAGGTCGAGCAGCGTGTTGCCGTCGACAACACCCATGGAGACGGCGGCGACCTGACCTATGAGCGGAATGTGCTCGAGCTTGCCGGCCTCGACCCAAGTGGCGAGCGCATCGTGCAGCGCCACCCAGGCGCCGGTGATACTCGCCGTGCGCGTACCGCCATCGGCCTGGATCACGTCGCAGTCGACGGTGACGGTGTATTCGCCAAGCGCCTTCATGTTGACGACGGTGCGCAGACTGCGTCCGATGAGGCGCTCGATTTCCATGGAACGGCCCTTGCGGTTAGCATGCTCGCGCTTGCAGCGCTTGCCGGTCGATGCCGGCAGCATCGCATACTCGGCAGTCACCCATCCGGCCTTGGCGCCCTTGCGCCAACCCGGCACGCCCTCCTCAATGGTGGCGGCACACAGCACGCGCGTGTCGCCAAACTCGGCCAGGCACGATCCGTGAGCATGCTTCATCACGCCGCGGGTGAGCTGGACGGGGCGCAGCTCGTCGGCTGCGCGACCGTTGGTACGGTTGACCTGCATATACTCCATGAAATGTCCTTTCGGCGAAAGATGAGGGCGAATACTTCGAACGACGTCTATTTAAGTTCGTCGATATCGATATGCTCGATGCTTTTGAGCGGCTGGCCAAAGATAAAGCTGCCCGCCACCGCAAACTCGGCAATGTTATCGGCCGTCGTGGCAAAACGATGCTGCGGCTCGGCAGTATCGCCCGCAAGCTGCTCACGACGCGTGAGGATATCGGTCAGCTCGCGGGTGGTTTCCTCGGCAGAACTCACCACGCGCACCCCGGGTCCCAGCGCATGGCGAATGGGCCCCACCAGCAGTGGAAAGTGCGTGCACCCAAGCACCACGGTATCGATGCCGTGATCGTGCAGCGGCTCGACCGTGGCGCCGACCAGTGCACGCACGGCAGGTGTATCAAAGATATCCTCGTTCTCGAGCCATTGTTCTTGCAGGTGCGCGCCCGAGGCGAGCTCGTGCTCGACAACCTCGACAAAGCTCGAGGCAGGGCAGCCGTACACGTCCACGCCGGCATCCAGATCCTGGATGGCGCGCGTGTAGGCACCCGAGCGGATGGTGAGGTTGGTGGCGAGCACGCCCACGCGGCGCGTGCGGGTGCTGTTGATGGCCGCACGCGCGCCCGGCGCGATCACGCCAATCACGGGAACATCGAGCACCTGTTGCGCCAGACGAAGCGCCGCGGCCGTCGCCGTATTGCAGGCGATGACCATGATCTTGACGTCGTGCCTCGAAAGCCAGCGACCCGCCTGCAGCGCAAACGAGCGCACCTCGTCCTCGGTGCGGGTGCCGTAGGGGCAACGTTTGGTGTCACCAAAATAGTAGACGGACTCGTGCGGAAGCGCCGTCGCGATCGCGCGCGCAACCGTCAGGCCGCCTAGTCCCGAATCGAACACGCCAATCGGACGCGTGTCCCCAGCCAGATTCTCGATATCGGACATTACCTCACCAGATTCTCTCAAAAGGATATGGCCCCATGTAATCGCATCGACTTACGAACGAGCCGCAACGAGCAGCTCGGCCGTCGCGACCCAGCCATCGACGATCTTGCCGCGCGTAACAAAGGCGTTGTCGCAAGCATCCAGAAACTCAGGCGCACCAGCGCTCGTCAGACCGTTTTCAACCAAGCAGAACATGCCAACGTGATCGGCCATATAGAAGTCAGACTCGGAATCGCCGAGCGCCAGCGTCTCCTCGCGCTCGATACCCAAATGCTCGCAGAAGCGCGCAATCGCGACGCCCTTATTAAGACCAGCCGGATTGATATTAAAGGCACGCCCGTCCTCGACGCGATCGAGCTCGAGCGTCGTGGGCTTGGACAGGTGCGTCAGATGGCCGTTGCATGCCCAGACCAGACCGCAGCCTGCCTCGTCCAGGATAGCCTGGACCTCGTCATCGGGAACATCGCCACGCATGCCGACGGTGACCTCGCGATACTTGTATCCGGTCGACATATCGTTGTGGTACTCGATCTTATGCGGCCAGCGAGCGAGAATCTTCTCGCACACGCCGGTCTGCTCGATCACCTGGTGCGGCGTAAGGCCCGATGCGGGATCGTAGGGCATATCGCCAGTCAGATACTCCCAATCGTTGGCCTTGAGGTCATACATGACCAGGCCACCCATCTCGCCAATGTAGGAGTTGAGGCCGAGCACGCGGGCGTCCTCGTGGATCATGGTGCGGTTGCGACCCGAGGTGGGAATCACCTGGATGCCGGCGCGGGCAAGCGCCACGACGGCCTCGACGAGCTTGGTCGAGGGATTGCCGTCGTTGTCGCGCAACACACACGAACCGGGCGCGAGCATTGTGGCGTCCAGATCGGTAAAGACGTACTTGACCTTGGCGAGGCGCTCGCGCAGCTCGCCCGACAGCTCGGTAACGGTAGGCAGGATGTTATGGGACATGGTCACTCCGTTTACGTAGAAGAGGTTTAATCTTGATAGCGTGTTTTCCCTAAGGCAAACACGCTTACGGGCCCACAGGCGTGTTTTCCCTAGGGTATGCACACCTAGAAGGCATTGCATCATCAGACGCCGGGGTCCGCAAACGCCATCCTAAAGGCGGCAGCGTTTAGGCGTCGTACGCCGCAAGGATGCGCTTGAGAACCAAGCCATCGCGCTCGCAGGGCTCGGGTCCGTTCTTGCGCAGCATGCACTCCTCCTCGCCCTTGCCGGTCACGATGACCACAGCGGGGCGCTCGGTCTCGCGCACGGCCGCCTCGATAGCGGCGGTACGGTCGGTCACAATCTGCCAGTTGTCGTTTCCCTGCGCCTGGACATTGCGCGCAATCTCGGCACAAATGTCTCCGACGTCCTCGGGGCCGGGGTCATCCTCGGTAATCACGATGCGATCGGCGTACTTGCCGGCGGCAATACCCATCGTGGTGCGGCGATCGACGCCCTTGCCGCCCGTTGCACCAAAGACAACCGCCAGCTCACGCTCGGGATAGTTCTCGTGCAGGTCGCGCAAAAGCGTCTCGAGGCTCATGCCGTTGTGCGCAAAGTCAACGACGCCCAAAATCTTGCCCGATGCGGACGGATAGAGCTCCATGCGGCCGGGAACGAAGACGCCCTCAAAGCCATGGACGATGCCCTCTTCGGAAATGCCCAGGGCCTCGGCGCAGGCAATAGCGGCAAGCGCGTTGGACACATTGAACTTAACCGGCGTGGGAATCACAATGTCACGCGTAAAGCGGGGCGTACGCACTGTTGCCACCATGCCGCAGTCGCCATTATGAATCGCCAGCGCAAGCACGTCGGCACGCTCGTCGGTCAGGGAGAACGTCACCGTACGCTCGCAGCGGGACGCCGCCTCGAGCACGCGGTCAACGTGGTCCATATCGAGGTTGACCACGGCAAAACGGCTCTGCGAAAAAATCTTGAGCTTGCTGGCAAAGTAATCCTCGAGCGTGGGGTGCTCAATCGGCGAGATGTGGTCCTCGCCGATATTGGTAAAGGCGCCCACTTCAAAGGCAATCTTGCCCGTACGCTCGTATTTGAGGCCCTGGCTCGACGCCTCCATGACCAGCCACGGAGCGCCCGCCTCGGCGGCATGTGCGATACGCGACTGCAAGAGGAAGGACTCGGGAGTCGTCAGCATGGAAGGGCCCGCCTCGATACCGTCATCGAACTCGATACCCGTATTGAGGGCAGGCCGATGGCAGCCCGTGAGCTTTGCCTCGTTGGCAAGAATGCTGCGCAGATAGAAGCTGCAGGTCGACTTGCCCTTGGTACCGGTAAAAGCGCAGACCTTCACCTTGCCCGAAGGGTGGCAGTAATAGGCATCCGCCACCACAGCAAGCGTACGACGGATATCGTTGACGATCACAGCGGGAATATCGACGTCATAATCGACCTCGGACACGTACGCCACGGCGCCATCGGCAATCGCGGAGACCAGATACTCGCGCTTGAACGCACGGCCCTTGCAAACAAACAATGTGCCCGGACGCACCTGGCGCGAGTCGTCGGTCGCAAACTCGATGCGCTGGTCGTATAGAGTATCCGGCTTGGAAACAACAAGGGCCTCGGCCTCGAGCAGCTCTACATAGCGCATCAAAGCCAGCTTCTCCTGCGTCGTATCCGACATATAACGACCTCTCTCGCTAAACCTAACCTTAAAAGAGCAAAGACCGTTTCAGATGAATCCGGCCACGTCCTTCGTATTATCAACCATCCTAATATGCTACCTGACCTTGCAAGTGTCTCAGCATCCTAAAAACTTGCAAGGATCGGTACGCGGTTAATTCGAAATAACAAGAGCCCTGCCCTACAAAATGGATGGTGTCGAACTCCTTTACCGGTATGGAAATCATCAAAGAGGTTCCGACGGGCGAGCAGTTTGGCATGGCACCGACGAGCGGCTCTTCGAGCGAGGACGCCTCGGGTGCCGGCGATGAGACAGGCTCCACACTCACCGTCACCTCGACAACTGCAAAGTCAAACGAAGACACCGGCAACGGCGTGCTCGGCGGCATTGCGACCCGCCTGGTCAATTGGAAGCTGCCTACTCGCTTGGCATGACGTGGCCCCAAGTCATGTCGCGCATTGTGATTCCGCAGGCCGTGCGCTGCGTCATCCCCACCATGACCAGCGAGTTCGTTATGTTCTATAAGGATACGTCGCCGCTTTCGAGCGTCGGTGTCATAGAGCTCATGCTGTTCTCCAAAAACCTCACGGCAACCACGGGAAACATCACGCCCTACATTTGCGCCGCACTCTACTATCTGGTTGAGACGATTCCGCTGATCCACGTCGTCACCAAGGCGGAGCGCCACCTTGCCGAGCGCGGCAAGCGTTAACCTCTCTTGTGCGTTCTCGCGCACGGCAATCATCGCAGTCACGGCCCGCCACTTCACCCGAAGTGCGGGCCGTGGTTTTTTCGGTCCCCTCGGCGCTTATGCCCCATCACGAAACAAAAGATTGGCATGATAGTAAGGATTGATTGATATCGACTGCTGCAAATCCTTGCGGCAGTGCACCTAAGCCGTCAGCAGAAAGGATCTTGCATGTGCGGTTTTGTCGGTTTTACCGGTACAGATGAACAGAGTGAGCTGGTTCTCACGGCCATGATGAATCGCATTATCCATCGCGGTCCGGATATGGGCGGTCAGCACATCGTCGATAACGTCGCGCTTGGCTTCCGCCGTCTTTCGATTCTCGACCTTTCCGAGGCTGGTGCCCAGCCCATGTCGAGCGATGACGGCAAGGTCACGATTGTCTTCAACGGAGAGATCTACAACTTCCAGGAGCTCCGCTCCGAGCTCGAGGCCGCTGGCTACGTCTTCCACTGCAACGCCGACACCGAGGTCCTGGTGCACGGTTACGAGGAGTGGGGCGAAGACCTGGTCAACCGCCTTCGCGGCATGTACGCGTTCGTGATTCACGACCAAAACAAGAACAAACTCTTTGGCGCCCGTGACATCTTTGGCATCAAGCCGTTCTATTACTACCAGGCATCCGATGGCTCGCTGCTGTTTGGCTCCGAGATCAAGAGCTTCCTGGACCATCCCAAGTTTGAGAAGGCCGTCAACCACGACGCCCTGCGCCCCTACCTGACGCTGCAGTTCCCCGCCACGGAGGAGACCTTCTTTAAGGGCGTGTTCAAGCTTGCCCCGGCGCATTGCTTTACGTATGACCTGACGACTAACACCATGGACATCAAGCGTTACTGGAGCTGTGACTTCACCGACGACAACTCCAAGACCTTCGAGGAGTACGTGGACGAGTGCGACAAGGTCGTGCACGAAAGCGTCGCTGCGCACCGAATCGCCGATGTTAAGGTGGGCTCGTTCCTTTCTGGCGGCGTGGACTCCAGCTACATTGCCGCCTGTCTCATGCCCGACACCACCTATTCCGTCGGCTTCGATTACAAGAACTTCAACGAGACCAACTACGCCGCCGAGCTTTCTGACAAGCTGGGCATCAAGAACGTGCGCAAGATGATCACCGCCGACGAGTTCTTCGACGCGCTGCCCGACATCCAGTATCACATGGACGAGCCGCAATCGAACCTCTCGAGCGTGCCGCTGTACTATCTGGCCCAGATGGCAGCCAAGGAAGTCACCGTGGTCCTTTCGGGCGAGGGTGCAGACGAGCTGTTCGCCGGCTACGAGTGGTACGAGGACACCCCTCAGATGCGCTCCTTCAAGAAGCGCGTCCCGCTCGGCGTGCGCCGCGCCCTGGGCTCGCTCGTTCAGCATCTTCCCTACTTTAAGGGTCACAATTTCTTGACCAAGTGCGCCGAGGTCCCCGAGCGCTGGTATGTGGGCCAGGCAAAGGTGTTCGACCCGTCCGAGGTCGACGAGGTGCTTAAGCCTGCCTACGACACCGGCAAGAACGCCGCCGAAATGTGCGCCGAGTATTACAAGCAGGTTCCCAATTGCTGCGAGCTCTCCAAGAAGCAGTATCTGGACATGAACATGTGGCTGCCGGGCGACATTCTGCTCAAGGCCGACAAGATGTGCATGGCACACTCACTGGAGCTTCGCGTTCCGTTCCTGGACAAAAAAGTCATGGAATTTGCCGAGCACATTCCCGCCAACTACCGTGTTAACGAAGAAGGCTGCAAGCTCGTCCTGCGCCACGCCGCCAACCGCACGCTGCCCGACGAGTGGGCAACGCGCAAGAAGGTCGGTTTCCCGGTGCCGGTCAAGTTCTGGCTGCGCGAGCAGAAGTACTACGACTACGTCAAGGAGTACTTCACCGCGCCGTGGGCTGCCGATTTCTTTGACACGGATGCACTCATGAAACTGCTTGACGATCACTTTGAGGGCCGCGCGCTCAACCAGCGCAAGATCTATACCACGCTGACGTTCCTCATCTGGTACAAGCGCTTCTTTATCGACGAGAACAAGGGTGCCAAAGTCGCCGCCTAAGTTTCGTTATGGATTAGCGATGAACCGTATCGGGTTTCCGCTATACTCAATCCCTGCGGGCGATTGGCGCAACGGTTAGCGCAGGTGCTTTACACGCACAAGGCTGGGGGTTCGAATCCCTCATCGCCCACCACTGAATTGTTTGGCCTCCAGCGATGGAGGCCTTTCTTTTTTGTGCCCATCGCATGGGATTCGAACCCGCAAGGGTGCGGAGCTGAGGAAACGCAAAACGTTTTCCAGCGCAGCACGCGAGGAGCGGAGCGACGAAGCGGGGCGCGGGCGGCTAAATACGCCCCTGGCGAATACCCGTGTGCAAAAAATGCCAAATATGAGTACTGCTACTATTTTAGTAACAGCGATTTCGAGACCTCAGAAGGCAAAACCGGCACTAAGGCAACGATTGATCACGCGAATCAGCATAGTATCTGGCCGTAAATCTGAACAAGTGTGGTCTAACTTGCCCAAATAACCCTGTTTTATATGTTGTTCGTTTTGTGACAGTACTCATATTTGCCATTTTTTGCACACGGGCTATTCCAGAAGCTGCAAATCAGGAGCAAAAGGGTTCCGAACCGCCCAATCATGCATCAAATGACGCACTGGCGATCTGGAACCCGTTTCGACCGGCTCTGTTCTGCTCGCGTTAGCCCAAAACGTCCGTCAGGATCTCGACCAGGCTGTCAACGTCGGCTTCCTCGCAGACAAGCGGCGGCAGGAAACGCAGCGTGTGGGCTCCAGTCGCGTTGATTACGGCGCCGTTCGCCAGCACGCGTGCCACAACGTCATGCGCATCGCCCGCAGCATCATCCAGATCGCAGCCGAGCATCAAGCCGTGTCCGCGTACCTCGATCACGTACGGCAGCTTAGCGAGTTTTGCCTCCATATAGGCGCCAACCTTGGCGGCATGCTCGGCATAATCGCCGTGCACAAGCGCGGAGAGTGTCGCGGCACACGCCGCGATGGCCAAGCAGCTACCGCCGAAGGTCGAACCATGATCGCCGGGCTTAAAGATGTCAGCGATTTCCCTCTTTGCCACCACGGCGCCCATGGGGACGCCGTCGGCGATGCCCTTGGCAAGACTCATGATGTCGGGCTCTACGCCATAGGTCTGGAACGCAAACGGCTTGCCGGAACGGAAGATGCCACACTGGACCTCGTCGGCAATAAGCACGGCGCCCACCTCGTGCGCCAAGTCGCGCGCCGCTGCCATAAACTCCTCAGTCATGGGGTGCACACCGCTCTCGCCCTGGATCGGCTCGAGCATCACGGCACAGATTTCGCTGCCCAGCTGCTTAAAGATTGCACACAGTTCATCGACATCGTTGGGCGTGCAGGCCACAAAGCCGCCCGGCAGCGGGCGGAAACTGTCCTGCAACCAATCCTGCATGGTGGCGGCAATAGTCTCGAGCGTGCGGCCATGGAAGCCGCCGCGCATGCACACAATGGTGTTGCCACCGTTGCCGGCACGCTTGGCGTACAGACGCGCGAGCTTCATCGAACCCTCGTTGGCCTCGGCACCGGAGTTGGCAAAGAACGTCTCCCACGCCTGCTCGCCCGCAGCCGGAACGCCAAGCGCCGCCGCCGTGGTCTCGTCGCCGGCGGCAATCGCGTCGGCAAGCACACGCGCGCCATCCACATCGTCGTTAGCGAGCTTGGACAGTAGCGCCGCGACCTGGCCACGCTGCTCGATGTAGAAATAGTTGGAGACATGCAAGAGCTTTTTGGTCTGCGTCTCGAGCGCCGACAGCACTGCCGCATTGCCGTGGCCTAGGCTGCATACGCCAATACCTGCAAGAAAATCGAGATACTCACGGCCATCGTCACCGATGAGCTTCATACCGTGACCTTCGACAAATTCGACCGGAGAGCGACCAAAGGTGTGCATAACATAATGGGATTCGAGTGATTGTTGAGCTGCAAGTGACATGGGATACCTTTCGTTAAGCGCCAGGAAGCGCAAACTGTAAGCGCAATGGCGTGGCGATTTAAAACCGACTAGACCGCCTGGAGCTTCTCGACCTCGTCGAGGTTCTCGGTCAGGCGCGCCGCAAAGGTCGAAAGCGGATGCGGGTGCGTATCGAACTCGTAAGCCGTCTCGGTGGAGTGGATCACGGTACCGACACCGGCATCGGTCAGCAGCTCCAGAAGCAGCGAGTGCGGTGTGGTGCCGTTGATGATGTGAGCACGGAACACGCCGGCAGTCAGGGCGTCGACAGCCGCTCGCAACTTGGGAATCATGCCCTTGTCGACCTCGCCGCCGTAGAGCATCTCGTTAACCTCGTCCAGCGTCAGGTTGGAGATGAGCGAATCCTTGTCGCTAAAGTCCTTGTATAGGCCGTCGACGTCGGTAAGGAAAATCGCCTTGTGCGCGTGGAGCGCTGCCGCAACAGCACCGGCGGCGGTATCGGCGTTGATGTTAAAGAAGCCACCGTCCTCCCCCGCCGCGACCGTGGCGATAACAGGGATGTACTCGCTATCGAGCAAGCGCTCGATATAGTCGGTGTTGACGTGCGTCACTT
>CAUADW010000059.1 GCA_958427895.1 uncultured Collinsella sp. | reverse complement strand
CGATGCTCGATCCGCGTGGACGCAAGGGCCTCATGAAGGCTTGCCGCGCGTTGCATGATCGCGGCATGACCATCGTGATGATTACGCACTTTATGGAAGAGGCCGCCGAGGCCGATCGCGTTGCTGTCTTCCAAGCGGGCCGCGTTGCCATGCTCGGTACGCCCGAGGAAATCTTGACGCGGGCGGACGAACTTGCGCAGCTCAACCTGGATATGCCGGCGTCGTGCTGCCTAGGTAGGGCACTTCGTGAGAAGGGCGTTTCCGTTTGCGCGCAGGTGCGCGAGGCAGATATGGTCGCCGAGATTGCACAGGCTTATGCCGAGCGGAGCGGGACGAACATCGCAGGGCAGCCTTCCGCATCCGATTCCCATGTGCTTGGCAATGGATCCTCTGCGGCCGACGGGATAGCCGCGTCGGAGCTCGTTATCAAGATTTCGCACCTCTCGCATAGTTACTCGCTGAGCGCCCGCGAGCGCCGTCGATGGCGCAAGCGCTCGACCACTGCGGACGCATCGAGCAAACAGGCTCTTTGGGGCAACGATCCAAACAGCCCCTGGGCGCTACGTGATGTTTCGCTGACGGTGCGCCGCGGCGAGTTTCTGGGATTGGCGGGTCATACCGGCTCGGGTAAATCGACGCTGGTTCAGCATCTCAACGGGTTGATTCGTCCGCAGGAGGGAAGCGTTTGCGCGCTGGGGCTCGACCTATCAAGCAAGAAAGACGCCGCCGCGGTTAAGGCCAAGGTCGGCGTGGTGTTTCAGTATCCCGAGCGCCAGCTATTTGCCGAGACCGTGGCGCGGGACGTGGCGTTTGGCCCGCGCAACCTTGGCCTGCCAGAAGACGAGGTTGCACGCCGTGTCGCATCATCGCTTGCGCGCGTGGGCCTCGACCTTGCTGCGATGGGCGACAAGAGCCCCTTTGAGCTTTCGGGCGGCCAGCAGCGCCGCGTGGCGTTTGCCGGCGTGCTCGCCATGGAGCCCGAGGTGCTGGTGCTCGACGAGCCCATGGCGGGGCTCGATCCGGCTGCGCGCGGGGATTTCCTGGGGCTCATCGATCGACTCCATCGCGAGGGCCTGACTGTTGTCATGGTTTCGCACAGTATGGATGACCTGGCAAATTGTTGTGACCGCATCGTTGTGATGAACGAGGGCGCCGTGTTTGCCGAGGGAACGCCCGCGCAGGTTTTTGCGCACGCGGACGAGCTCAAGTCGATCGGCCTGGGCGTTCCCGCCGCCCAGCGCATGGCGCTGGCGCTCGCGAAAGCCGGTGTGCCGCTCCGCCGCGACAGGCTTTATACGGTTGAGGCGCTGGCCGACGAGCTGGCTGGCTTGCTGCTGGGCTGCGCGGACGGGCTTTTGAGGGTGCCGCGTCAGGCTGGTTCCAAGGCGCCCACGCGAGAGGAGGGCTGCTGATGGAGGCGTTCTCATTTGGCAGCTACTATCCCGGGGATAGCGCGGTGCATCGCCTGGATCCGCGCACTAAGTTGCTTCTAGGTTTCGCATTTCTGATCACCGTGCTCACCGTTGGCAGCTTCGGCGGGCTGGTTCCGGTCGCAATGTTTGTCGTGCTGGTCTATCTCGCAGCCCGGGTGCCGTTGCGCCGGGTCCTATCATCGATGGCACCATTGCTGGCGATTGTCGTGGTGGTCGCGGTGCTCAACCTGTTTTCCGACCAGAGTGGCCGCATCCTGTGGCAGCTTGGCTTTTTGCAGGTGAGCGAGGGCTCGCTGCGTTCTGCGGCGTTTGTGGCGTGCCGCCTGACGTTGATGATGGCCGGCATGAGCGCCATTACACTCACCACGCCGACGCTCGACCTCACCGCGGGCTTTGAACGTCTACTCGCACCATTTGCGCGCGTGGGGCTTCCGGCGCACGAGCTCGGCATGATTATGGGTATCGCGCTGCGGTTTATGCCGCAATTTGCCACCGAGATGAAACAGACGGCCGATGCACAGGCAAGCCGCGGCGCGCGCGTGACGGGCGGTCCGCTCGGCGGTGTGCGCATGCTCGGCAGTGTGGCGATTCCGCTGTTCACCGGCGTGTTCCGTCATGCCGAGACGCTTTCGGCCGCCATGGATGCGCGCTGTTATCACGGCGAGCAGGGACGCACGCGTCTGCATGCGCTTGCGTTTGGCCGCGGGGATGCACTGGCAGCGCTGGCGATGGCGCTGCTGGTGACATGCGTTGTCGTTATCAATCTTCAACTCGTCTAAGCTCGATTCGAGCGCAAGAAAGGGGTCTCTATGACCGACATCGATCGCACGGCTCAGCTCGAGCGCGCCTGCTCGTATCTCAGGCGCATTCCGGCGTGGTATCTTGCCACGACCGATGCGAGCGACGGGCATCAGCCCCGCGTGAGGCCGTTTTCCTTTGCCATGGTCGATGATGGCAAGCTGTGGTTTTGCACGTCGCGCGACAAGGACGTGTGGGCGGAGTTGAGCGCGAATCCCAAGTTTGAGGTATCGGGCTGGAAGCCGGGGGAGTGCTGGATCGTGTTAACTGGCGAGGCCGCGCTCGAGGACGATGCATTCGTGAGCGACAAGGTGCGCCAAGCGGGCTTTAAGCACATGGTGGGCATTGGCGAGCAACACGATAGCGCCAACGATGGCCGCCTTGCATTCTTCTCGGTCCGCAACATCGCCGCACGGTTCTGCGATATCGACGGCAGCGAAGAGCGCCTCGAGCTCTAATTTCCCAAATTGGCTACCCATTCCAAAAAGACTGGTCAGGCGTCAGGAGGACACATGGACGGATTGAATACGGTGTTGGAGTATCTGACGTCGGTGCCGGCGTGGTATCTGGCGACGAGCGTGGGCGGGCAGCCGCATGTGCGTCCGTTCTCGTTTGCGCAGATTCAGGACGGCAAACTGTGGTTTGTGACAGCGCGCACCAAAGATGTGTGGCAGGAGCTGCTGCAAAACCAGCGCTTTGAGGTCACGAGTTGGTGGCCGGGCCATGGTTGGTTGATCCTGCGCGGGCGTGCGGGGCTGGAAGACCGGGCTTCGAGCGAAATGCGCGAGGCCGGATGGAAGCATCTTGAGCGCTTGAGCGAGCACTATGAGGGGCCTAACGACCCCGCGCTCGTCTTCTTTAGCGTCGAGGATCCTGAGGCATTTATCTGCAATCATGACGAATGGGTGCCGGTTGAGCTCTAGCCAGCTGGCTCATCCTAACAACTTAGTTTTCGCATGGGCGGACCCCGTGTTGCCCGGCACCGTAAGGAGTGCCGGTCAATACGGGGCCCGCTCCATTTGTCAATTCCTTCAAGCGAATGTGTCGGGAATGTTTCAATGCATGAATATGCAAGCCATTTACGTATTCATGCATCTTTTGGTGCTAAAGTTTCAACCCACTTCATAACGACCGCTGCGAAATGCGCATCGGTGCATAAATCGCAGACAAGGAGTCTGATATGTCTTTGAAGGTTGGAATCGTCGGCGCGGCTGGATATGCCGGAGCCGAGCTCATTCGCCTCGTGCTCGGCCATCCCGAGTTTGAACTTGTTGCCATTACGTCCAACGCCGATGCCGGCCAGCCGCTGTCCGCGGTGTATCCGAGCTTTGCTGGCGTGAGCGATCTGGTTTTCACCACGCATGACGCCCCCGAGCTCAAGAGCTGCGATGCGGTTTTTCTTGCCGTGCCGCACGCGGCTGCCATGGCACAGGTGCCCGCGCTGCTTGCATCGGGCGTCTCCTGCTTTGATCTTTCGGCCGACTACCGTCTGAACGACGCGTCCGTCTTTGAGGCATGGTATGCCGCCGAGCACACGAGTCCCGAGCTGCTCAAGACGCGTGCTTTCGGCCTGCCCGAGCTGTTCTGCCAGGACTTGGAGACCGCTGCTTCCAGCCATGCCGCTGGCAGGCCCGTGTTGGTCGCCTGCGCCGGCTGCTATCCCACCGCAACGAGCCTCGCTGCCGCGCCTGCCGTGCGTGCGGGCTGGGTGGCCGAGAGCGGTCCCGTGATCGTTGACGCCATCAGCGGCGTGACGGGTGCCGGCAAGTCCTGTAACGCCCGCACCCATTTTTGCAGCGCGGACGAAAACCTGGAGGCCTATGGCGTGGGTAAGCATCGTCACACGCCCGAAATCGAGCAAATCCTCGGTCTAACCGATCGCGTCGTTTTTACCCCGCACCTGGCACCGCTCAAGCGCGGCCTGCTCTCCACGGTGACGCTGCCGCTCACGCCGCAGGCCATCGACTCCCTGGCTCTTGAGGATGTCGTCGACTATTACAAACAGTTCTACGCTGGACGCACCTTTGTGCGCGTGCTCGACGCCGGCCAGCAGCCCAAGACGGCTTCGGTCGTCGGCACCAACGCCGCCCAGATCGGCCTCGCGCTCAACAAGCGCGCGGGCGTTCTGGTGGCGACGGGCGCCATCGACAATCTGTGCAAGGGTGCAGCAGGCCAGGCGGTCCAGTGCGCCAACATCGTCTTTGGTTTTGACGAGCGACGAGGCTTGCCCACAGTGGCGTGCCCGGTGTAGCACATTCGATTGTTAACGATTTGGTAGTCGGGCATCGAGTGGGGCGCCACTCTTAAGCTGGTCTCATGATTACGACTGGCATGGCGCACCAACCGATGTCCGTTTTTTGTTTGACATAAGGAGCCATAAAGACGATGAATATCGAGCTGTTTGATATCAAGATTCGCGCCGTCGAGGGTGGCGTTACGGCAGCGGCCGGCTTTAAGGCCACAGGCATCCATGCGGGATTCCGGAAGAATCCCGAGCGCCTGGATTACGCGCTCGTCGTGCCCGATAAACCCTGTCCCGGGGCCGGCGTGTTTACGACTAACCGCTTTTGTGCGGCGCCCGTGCAGGTGAGCCGTGCCAACCTGGGCGGCGCCGACAAGGGCTACGGCGTCATTGCCGGCGTTTCGGTCAACTCTGGCAATGCCAACGCCGCCACGGGCGAGACCGGCCTTGCATGCGCGCGCGAGACGTGCAGCATCGCATCGCAGGTCATCGGCTGCGAGCCCCAGCAGATTCTGGTTGCCTCCACGGGTGTGATTGGCCAGATTCTGCCGATCGACACGTTTGAGACCGCCATTCCTGCTGCCTACGAGGCACTCTCCGCCCACGGTGGCGCCGATGCCGCCCGTGCCATCATGACGACCGATACGCATTCCAAGGAGTATGCCGTTCGCTACCGCAGTGAGGCTACGGGCCATGCGGGCAATGCCTATACGGTGGGCGGCATGTGCAAGGGCTCGGGTATGATCATGCCCAACATGGCCACCATGATCGCGGTCATCACCACCGATGCCCCCGTCGAGCCGGCGGCGCTCCACACCCTGCTGCTCTCGACCGTTAAACAGACCTTCAACAAGGTGACGGTCGATTCCGATACCTCGACCAACGACACCTGTATCATGCTTGCATCTGGCACTGCTGCCGCAGATGCCGAGCCCATCGTCGAGGGCACTGACGCCTTTGACGAGTTGGCCTTTGCCGTGCACGAGGTGTGCGAGAGCCTGGCGCGCAACATCGCGGCCGATGGCGAGGGCGCATTCAAGCTCGTGACGGTTAACGTCACCGGAGCCGCTAACGACAAGGAAGCCGATATTGCCGCCCGCGCCGTTGCCAACTCGCCGCTCGTCAAGACCTGCATCGCCGGTCACGATTGCAACTGGGGCCGCGTTGCCATGGCGCTTGGCAAGTGCGGCGTGCAGTTTAATCAGGAAGACGTTTCCATCGACATGATGGGTATGCCCGTCTGCCGCGATGGCCTGACCGTTCCCTTTGACGAGGACGAGGCCCTGCGACGTTTTGAGGCGCCCGAGATCGTGATTACGGCCGACCTGGGCGCAGGCGACGCGGCAACGACCGTGTGGACCTGCGACCTCACGCACGAGTACATCTCCATCAACGGTGACTACCGTTCTTAGACTCCAGGCGTGCCATACGTCTCGGTGTGATTGCGAGCGGCGGGGTATGGTTCAATGGCTACACGAAAGACGAGGCAGATTATGAAATTCGCACGCGATTGTCGTTCAAGCGAATCCAACGAAGCAACCGCGCAGCTGCTGTTCGAAGCGCTGCCGTGGATTAAAAACCTGACCGGTAAGACGGTTGTTATCAAGTATGGCGGAGCCGCCATGGTTGACGAGCAACTGCGCCGCGACGTGATGAGTGACATCGTTTTGCTCAAGATCATCGGCATGCGCCCTGTCATCGTGCATGGCGGCGGCAAGGCCATCAACGAGGCGCTGAGCCATTACGATATCCCCGTCGAGTTTAAGAACGGCCAGCGCGTGACCACGCCGGCGACTATGGATATCGTGCGCGAGGTGCTGGGCGGCAAGGTTAACCAAGAGCTGGTTGCTGCCATCAATCATCATGGCAACCTGGCTGTGGGCGTGTCGGGCAGTGATGCCGGTACGCTCATCGCCGAGCCGCTTGACCCCAAGCTCGGCCGCGTGGGCAAAGTGACGCACGTCAACACCGACTATATCGAGCGCTTGCTCGATAGCGAGTACATTCCCGTAATCGCTACCGTCGCGGCGGGGGAGGACGGCGGCTTCTTCAACATCAATGCCGATACCGCCGCCGGCGCCGTTGCGGCGGCGCTTCATGCGCACAAGGCGATTTTTTTGACCGACGTCGACGGTCTGTACAAGGACTTTAGTGATAAGGACTCGCTTATCTCCAACCTGACGCTCGACGAGGTCAACGAGATGCTCTACGGCGGGGAGGTCGATAAGGGCATGATTCCCAAGCTGCGCGCGGCCGTCGATGCGCTTGCTGCTGGCGTGTTCCGAGCCCACATCATCAACGGCACGACGCCGCACTCGCTGCTGCTGGAGCTGCTGACCGATGCTGGCGTCGGTACCGTGATCCACTCCACCGAGACGGCCTACGAGTTCGATACGCATCCGCATCCGCTTTCGACGTTTGCGGCGCGTCTGACCGAGAACCTCGACGAGGTCGAGAAGCTCCAGACGGTCTAGCCGACCCGCGGTCGTCGCGTCCCTGCACCCATAGCCCTGCGCCGTACGGCGCCCAACGAAAGGCATCTCATGTCACTTGCAACTCAGCAATCGCTCGAATCCCATTACGTTATGCATACCTTTGGTCGCTCGCCGGTAGAGTTTGTCGAAGGTCACGGCATGAAGCTCACCGGCGACGATGGCCGTGAGTACCTCGACTTTCTTGCCGGCATCGGCGTGTGCAGCCTAGGTCATGGCGACCCGGCTGTGCTCTCGGCGCTCGAGGCACAGACCAAAAAGCTCATGCATGTCTCCAATTACTTCTACATCGAGCAGCGTGGACAGGTCGCGGCGCTGCTGTCCAAGCTTGCTAACGACGACGTAGATGGTGCGCGCGTGCTTGCCGATGCCATTGCCGCCGGCGATGAGACCACGGCAGCTGCTCTTGGTGCCCCGGCTGCGGACGAGCAGGTGTGGGAAACCTTCTTTGCCAACTCCGGCGCCGAGGCCAACGAGGGCTCGATGAAGCTTGCGCGCCTGTACGCCAAGCGTGCCGGCAACGGTGGCAACACCATCGTGTGCATGCGTGGCGGCTTTCACGGTCGTACGCTCGAGACTATTGCGGCCACCATGCAGGATTGGCTGCAGGACAGCTTCCGCCCGCTGCCGGGTGGCTTTGTGGCCTGTACGCCCAACGATGTCGACGAACTGCGTTCGATCTTTAAGCAGCTGGGAAGCGAGGTCTGCGCCGTCATGCTCGAGCCGATTCAGGGCGAGAGCGGCGTGCACCCCATGACCGAGGAGTTTATGGCGGCGGCGCGCGACTTGGCACACGAGGTGGGCGCCGTTCTTATCGCCGACGAGGTCCAGTGTGGCATCTTCCGCTCCGGCAAGCCGTTTGCATTCCAGACCTATGGCGTGGAGCCCGACATTATGAGCCTTGCCAAGGGCATTGCCGATGGCGTGCCCATGGGTGCCGTGGTGGCAAAGAAGGAGATCGCCGACGTGTTTAAGCCGGGTGACCACGGCTCGACCTTTGGCGGTAGCTGCTTGGCTGTCGCGGCGTGCGCCGCGACGCTCTCTGCGCTCGTGCGCGGCGATTTTGCCGAGCATGCTGCCAAGGTGGGTGCTTATATGGAGCAGGCGCTGGCTAAGCTTCCGCATGTGGTAGAGGTGCGTGGTCGCGGCCTGATGCTCGGCTGCGATCTGGACGATGCCGCGGGTGATGCACACGACGTTGTAGCCCGTGCATTGGGGGCTGGTGCCGTGATCAACGCTACAGGCGCACATACGCTGCGCTTCCTTCCGCCGCTCGTGTGCGAAGAGGCCGACGTGGACAGCCTAATCGAGATCCTGTTGGACGTTTTGGCGTAGCGCCATCAGACATAGCAATTTGGAGCGGGTTTCAGGCTGTCACGTGCCGTTTGGCGCACGATTGGGCGAACTGGAGCCCGTTTTGCTATCGATTTACCATGGCTGGGATAGGGCGTGTGCAAAAAAGAAAGGCCTCCATCACTGGAGGCCTATCAAATCAGTGGTGGGCGATGAGGGATGTCCGCGTGCGGCTGGCGCCGCCCGCGCCCCGCTTCGGGCCTGCGGCCCTCGCGTGCTGCGCTGGAAAACGCTTCGCGTTTCCTCAGCTCCGCACCCTGTCGGGTTCGAATCCCTCTGCGATGGGCCCAAACAAAAACGGTCCCCTTTCGAGGACCGTTTCCAATTCAATGGTGGGCGATGAGGGATTCGAACCCCCAGCCTTGTGCGTGTAAAGCACCTGCGCTAACCGTTGCGCCAATCGCCCGCAGGGATTGAGTATAGCGGAAACCCTGCGCTGTTCACCGCTAATTCATAACGAAATCTAAGCGGCGACTTCGGCGCCCTTGCCCTCGTCGATAAAGAAGCGTTTGTACCAGATGAGGAAGGTCAGCGTGGTATAGATCTTGCGCTGGTTGAGCGCACGGCCCTCAAAGTGATCGTCGAGCAGTTTCATGAGCGCATCGGTGTCAAAGAAATCAGCAGCCCACGGCGCGGTGAAGTATTCCTTTACGTAGTCGTAGTACTTTTGCTGGCGCAGCCAGAACTTGACCGGTACGGGGAAGCCCACCTTCTTGCGCGTTGCCCACTCGTCGGGCAGCGTGCGGTTGGCGGCGTGACGCAGGACGAGCTTGCAACCTTCTTCGTTAACACGGTAGTTGGCGGGAATGTGCTCGGCAAACTCCATGACCTTCTTGTCCAGGAACGGGACGCGAAGCTCCAGAGAATGCGCCATGCACATTTTGTCGGCCTTGAGCAGAATGTCGCCCGGCAGCCACATGTTCATATCCAGATACTGTTTCTTGGAAAGCTCGCAGCAGTCGGGAACCTGCTTGTAGTACTCGGCGCACATCTCGGCGGCGTTCTTGCCGGTGTCATAAGCGGGCTTGAGCACCTCGTCGACCTCGGAGGGATCGAACACCTTTGCCTGACCCACATACCAGCGCTCGGGAACCTCGGCGCATTTCGTCAGGAAGTTGTGGCCCTTAAAGTAGGGGAGATGCTGAACGAGTGAGCCCAGGGCGCGACGTACGCCGAGCGGCACGCGCTTCTTAAAGGTGCGCATCTCGGGGGTGTCCTCGTACCACTCATAGCCGGCAAACAGTTCGTCGGCACCCTCGCCCGAAAGGACGACGGTGACCTCCTTGGAAGCCATCTGCGCCAGATAGTACAGCGGCACGCTGGACAGGTTCGATTGCGGCTCGTCCATGTGGTACTGGATATCGGGCAGTGCATCAAAGAACTCGTCGGCGGTAATCATCTTGCGCACGTTCTTGATGCCCAGCTTGTCGGAAAGCTCGGCGGCGTAGTTGGTCTCGTTGAAGTTCTTGTAATCGAAGCCGACAGAATACGTGGTGTCGGGCATGAGACAGGCAGCGATGTAGCTGGAATCGACACCGCCGGAGAGGAACGAACCAACCTTAACATCGGCGATTCGGTGCGCAGCGACGCTTTCGTGCACGACCTTGTCGC
>CAUADW010000058.1 GCA_958427895.1 uncultured Collinsella sp. | reverse complement strand
TCGATATGACGCCCGAGGAGTGGGACTCTCAGGTTCAGCGCCTTAGGGACCTGCTCAATCACCTGCTCGACAAGAAATCGCCTGACGACCCCATCGTTCCCGTGAACACGCTTGCGGACGATGATTCAAACGAGGCCGTCGAGGTCGATGATTCGAACGAAGCTGCTGAGGTTGATGATTCAAACAAGGCCGTCGATGTCGATGACGAGAAGACCGAGGTTGCTAAGGGCTTTGGCGATCTGAGCGATGCGCTGGAGGATGCCGCGGGCGGTCTTTGCGATCAGGCCGCGACGATGTCCCAGGACTTTGAGGACGACGCCGCTTATGTCCAGAAGATCGATGGCGAGATCGCGTACTTCAAGTCCTTTGCCGACCAGTATCAGGACATGCTCGATAGCTATGAGAGCCTTAAGCAGCAGTACGAGGATGCCTATGGCACCGAGCTGCCGAGCGATATTCAGGATGCGCTCGATAAGCTGCTGAGCGAGGAGAACCTCAAGAAGTTGCAGAGTGTCCTTACGTGCATGTGTTACCTGCGCGATGCCGAGCGCGGCTTTGATATGTATGTGACCGAGGACGGCGTGAACTTTACGACGCTGACGACCAATGGCTTTAACGATCCGTATAACCATGGTCTGCGCACCTTTGCGGTGACCAACCAGGGTCTGTGCCTTGGTACCGCCAACCCGTTCTATGGTTGCCAGGTCTGGATCCAGCGCAAGGAGAATTCGGAGAATCCGGTTGATCCCGGTACTCCGGATCCGACGGAACCCACCGATCCTTCGCAGCCGGGTGGCGGCGATCAGCCTGGCGGCAGCCAGACGGGTGGCAACGACCAGTCGAGCAGCACCACGACCACCGTCACGACGACCGCTAAGAAGACTCCGAAGGACGGCTCGCTGCCTCGCGCTGGCGACTCGACCCTCACGCTGGTCTTGGGATTGCTGGTTGCAGCTGCCGCAGTGCTTGGCATTGCTCTCGTCTTGCGCAAGCGTTCTCGTCGCTAGGCTCGTCCGCGTAGCTCAATGTCCTGGATATCGTCGAAGTTGATGGCGATATCCCTGAGTTTGAGCAGCTTGAATGCGGGTAACGCTTCGTCGAGAATGCCCGTGCGGCTACGATAGCCGTACGTATCGTAATAGGTGACGCGCACCAAGTCGCCGCGTTTGAGGCCCTCGAGCTTTTGCGAAAGCTCGAGGGCTTTTTCTTCCGTGAGCTCACGTTTTTGCTCGACGGTGATTTCCTGCTTGCGCACGAGTTCGTAGTATCCCGTGAGGGCGGCAAAGGGCATAAACTGTGCGGCGCGGTTGGCGCGCACGGCACCGTTGGCAGTGAGGTTGGGGTCGGCTGCGCGGCGTCTGCCCTCGGGGTCCGCCAGGCGCTCGAAGGCGGTCGGCGGGCGCATGGGCTGTTGTTTGGGTTTAGGCACGGTGTCCTCCAACTTGATCGTTGCGCTCGCGCGCGGTGGCGCCGGCGGTAAAGCTTAATCCCTTGACGAGCGCGTTCTTGCCGTACTTGCCTTTCACGGCCAGGACGGCGCGCGCCAGGTCGCGCTCGCGCTCATCGGCCTCGATATCGCTGAACAGATCGATGGTGGCAAATTCCTCGGGCACAAGATTGCTAAAGCCCAGGTTGATGCGCTTGACCGGTCGTTTGGGATCGACAATCTGCGCCCAGAGCTCATCGAAATAGCCCATGATCTTCTTAAACGAATTGGTACGCTCGGGCAGCTTGCGCGAGGCGTTGGAGTGCGCAAAGAGCGCGGCATAGCCACCACGCGGTTTGCCACCATGCTCTCCCACAAAGATGCCATCGATTGCCTGCGCTTCGCGCACCAGGCGGCGCCGTTCGTCATCGCGCTGGACGGGCTTGGGAGCACGGGGCGCGAGCTCGGGGCCGGCGGTTGCGGTGGGTTCGATGCTCGACGTACTCGAGCGCAGGTGTCCGCATCCGTCCACATATTGTGCAGTACCGCTGGCATCAAGCCTGCGTATGTCGGCGCGCTCGCTCGCGTAGCCCACAAAGAGCGAGATGCTGTCGCAGACCACGTGCTTATCGATCAAGTCCAACACGGCGTTGTCGACCATCTCGCGCAAGACGGTGTAGGCCTGCTCGTAGGCATAGCCCTTCGAGAGCACCTGTCCTGTGGTGGTCGAAGTTGCTTGCGGGCGATAGGCTTGGATATCGGCGATGGTTGTCGGCTCGCGTCCGAAGGCGTGGTCGATGAGATACTCGGCATTGACGCCGAGCTCGTCGTAAAGCAGGTTTTCGTCGAGCGCCGCGACGCCCATCAGATCGTAGACGCCGTATTTTTCGAGTCGTGCTGCCACGCCGGGGCCGATGCCCCAGATATCGGTGATGGGACGATGGGGCCAGATTTCCTTGCGAAAGGTCTCATCGTCGAGTATGCCGATGCGGCTGGGTACGTGCTTGGCGGTGATATCGAGTGCAACCTTGGCCTGGAATAGGTTGGGGCCGATGCCGACCGTCGCCGTGATGCCGGTGCGCGCCAGGACCTCGTCGCGCAACATGCAGGCGAAGCCTTCCGCATCGGTGTGATAGAGGTCCAGATAGGGTGTCACGTCGATAAAGCACTCGTCAATTGAGTAGACGTGCACGTCCTGGGGGCTGACGTATTCCAGATAGATGCCGTAGATTTGCGCCGACACCTCCATGTAGTGCTGCATGCGCGGCACTGCTTTGATGCAGTCGATGCCGTCGGGAATCTCGAACAGACGGCAGCGGTTGTGAATACCTAAGTCCTTCATGGCCTGCGTGATAGCGAGGCAGATGGTCGTGCGTCCGCGCGATTCGTCGGCAACGACCAGGTTGGTGGTGAGCGGATCGAGCCCACGGTCGACGCACTCGACGCTGGCATAAAACGTCTTGAGGTCGATGCAGATATAGGTGTGCTGCTCGTGCGCCATCCGTGCCCTTCCATCAAACACATGTTCTTATCGAATACCTGTTCGATAATACCCGCTTGCACGGACACCGTCAAAATCTGTCCCTTTTTGGCAAGTATGGTCGTGCGGCTTCATCGGGGTTTTAACGCAGCCCTAAAGAGCGCGAAACAGCTCGGAAAAGCTCGCTTCGTAGCATGAGCCTAACGATCGATACCACCATAAAGCACGGAAGGGTTGTGGGGATAATGGTCAACTATGGGTTTGGTATGCCGACGCGCTTGGTTGCGGATGGGGATGTGGCTCGCTGGTGCGGGCGATTGGTTGCCCACTATGGCGGCACCAAGGCACTGGTCGTGCTGGGAGGCGACAAGCACACGCGCGATGAGCTCGTTTCGGCGGCGCTGGGCTCGCTCGATCGTGCCCTGCTCGAACGCGTACTCTTTCGTTGCGGTTCGGCCGGGGGCGACGGGGGAGACGATTTGGTCGATGAGGCCGTAGCCCTGGCAACCGATGAGGGCGTGGACTTTGTCCTGGCGATTGGCGATGCCGATACTGCTGGCTTTGCGCGCGAGCTCGCGCGTCGCATGGCGGCGCTCGATGCCGGCGAAGACGGTTTTGTCCCTTATGGATGCATTCTCTCGGAGGGCAAGGCGCCTGCTGTCGTGGGCACCGGTGAGGTTCCCGTTTTTGCCATTATCGCGCCCGAACTGCTGGAGGGCATCGGGTCTCCTCTGCGTGAGTTGCTCGGTAGCATCTGCGCCGCGGCCTAATATTTGCCATAAAAGGACGGGTTATTTTTGGTTGGTAAAGCGTTTGACCTGCCAAAATAAGCCTGTCCCTTTTTAATCGGTTGCCGTTTGGGGGCCGATTGGCAACGCTCGCTGATTGTAGTCTTGACCTGCGCTAGAATAGTGGCATCTGAATGTCCGGGCGCATGGAGGCGTGCGCCCGTATGCTGAGGAGGACTCTATGGCAACTGTTGCCGCACCTATCGATGCTACGTCGACTGCCGCTTGGAAGGCGCTCGAGGCTCATCAGGAGAAGCTCGAGGCCGAAGGTATCGACCTCAAGGCCTGGTTCGCTGCTGACGCCGACCGCGTGAACAAGCTGAGCTTTGACGCCGGTGACCTGCACTTCGATCTGTCGAAGAACCTGGTGACCGATGAGACCGTCAAGCTGCTGTGCGATCTTGCCCGCGAGGTGAAGCTCGAGGAGCGCCGCGACGCCATGTTCTCTGGCGAGCACATCAACACTACCGAGGACCGCGCTGTCCTGCACACCGCGCTGCGCCGCCCGGCAAGCGAGAAGGGCCAGCTCATCGTCGACGGCCAGGACGTCGTCGCCGACGTGCACGAGGTCCTCGACCGCATGTATGCCTTCGCCGAGCGCGTGCGCTCCGGTGAGTGGAAGGGCGTTACCGGCAAGAAGATCGAGCATCTGGTGTCCATCGGCATCGGCGGCTCCGACCTGGGCCCGGTCATGGCCTACGAGGCTCTGCGTCCCTATGCCGACGCCGGTATCGACTGCCGCTACATCTCCAACATCGACCCCAACGACCAGGCCGAGAAGCTCAAGGGCCTGGATCCCGAGACCACGCTCGTAATCATCGTCTCCAAGACCTTCACCACGCTCGAGACCCTCACCAACGCCCGCGAGGTCAAGACCTGGATGCTCGAGCAGCTCAAGGCTCAGGGCGCCATCGACGGCTCCGATGAGCAGAACGCCGAGGCCGTGGCAAAGCACTTCGTCGCCGTTTCCACCGCACTCGAGAAGGTCGAGGCCTTCGGTATCGACCCCGCCAACGCCTTCGGTTTCTGGAACTGGGTCGGCGGCCGCTACTCCGTCGACTCCGCCGTGGGCCTGTCGCTGATCGTCGTGCTCGGCCCCGAGCGCTTCCAGCAGTTCCTTGAGGGCTTCCACGCCATCGACGAGTATTTCTGCAACACGCCGCTCGAGAACAATGCCGTCGCGCTGATGGGCTTGCTCAACGTCTGGTACGTCAACTTCTTCGGTTCCAAGAGCCACGCCGTGCTGCCGTACTGCCAGTACCTGCATCGTTTCCCGGCCTACCTGCAGCAGCTCACCATGGAGTCCAACGGCAAGCATGTCCGTTGGGACGGCAGCGCCGTGACCTCCGACACCGGTGAGATTTTCTGGGGCGAGCCCGGCACCAACGGTCAGCATGCCTTCTACCAGCTGCTGCACCAGGGCACCGTGGTGGTTCCGGCCGATTTCATCGCCTTCGCCAATACCGCCAACCCCGCGACCGACAGCGGTCAGGACGTGCACGAGCTGTTCCTGGGCAACTTCCTGGCCCAGACCAAGGCGCTTGCCTTTGGTAAGACGGCCGACGAGGTTCGTGCCGAGGGCACGCCCGAGCAGATCGTCCCGGCTCGTTGCTTTGAGGGCAACCGCCCGACGACCTCGATCTTCGGCGACACGCTGACCCCGTTCGCACTCGGCGAGCTCATCGCCCTGTACGAGCACATCACGTTTGTCGAGGGCACGGTCTGGGGCATCGACTCCTACGACCAGTGGGGCGTTGAGCTGGGCAAGCAGCTTGCCAAGCAGATCACCCCGGCCTTCCACGACGACGCCGCCAAGGCCGAGCAGGACGCTTCGACCCAGGCGCTCATCGAGTTCTACCGCGCTCACCGCAAGTAGTCGCTGCTGTTAACGCATCGCGCCTTATAGTCAGGGGCCCGTATCCTATCGGATGCGGGCCCCTTTGCTTTGCCGTGGTCCCGGGGCGCACGGCCTTTGTGGAACATCGCCGGGGCGTCGCGCGCTGCGAGAACCTTGCGCCTAGATCTCGGCCTCCGCATGGCCTCGCTGCGCCTCGGGCAGCTCCCCGTAGAGCGGATGGTCTTCGAGCCTAAAGCGCTCGACCTGTTCGGGAGTGCGACCGCGTACAAAGAGCCACGAGCGATCAATCGGCGTCGCCATGAGCGTGCTGGGCAGCGCGTCGGCGCGGTCGGAAAACACCCGGGCACTCTCGGGATCCTGGAACGCCAGCACCAGATGCGTGTCGCAGTTGCCCATGATGGAGCGTGCGCGTGCCTCGCCATAGAGCGCATCGAGCTGGTTGGTCGACTGCAGCAGCAGCGTTGCCCAGATGTTGCGGCTTCGGATAATCGAGAGCACGTTGTCGATCTGGGGGATCTGCAGATTTGCGAAGTCATCGAGCATAAAGCGCACGGGCACGGGCAGGCTGCCGTCGGGCTGCCTATCGGCCTCACGAATGAGGCCCATAAACGCCTGCGAAATAAAGAGGCCGGTCAGCGGATCGAGATTGCGGTCAATATCGCTCACGGTTACAAACAGGGAGCAGGGGGTGTGTCCCATGGAAGCGAAGTCCACCTGATGGCACTCACGATAGAGCTGTGCCGCACCGTCGAATCCCAGACACATGACCTTTTCGGCAAGGATGCCGACGATGCTCGCGTGCATGCGCTCGGCATTTTGCGTAATGGCGTAGCGCCGCCATAGCGAGAGGGCATAGCTTTGGGGGTCGGTCGTGATCAGGTCGTCAAACAATCGACCCGTGGCACTGTCCTGCAGGTGCTCGATCAGCTTGATGACCGAGCTGATCGTCTGCTCGTCGGCGGGTAGCTGTTCGGTGACGTAGGCGATAAGACACGACAGCAGGTTTGCCGCCGCATGATCCCAAAAAGGCTGGTTGTTGTCCTCGATGGGGCAGATGGCCTTTGCCACCGAGAGGATGTCCTGCTGGTTGGGCCTGCCGTCCGCCTTGCGGCGAATGTGCCTCAGGGGGTTGTAGCCGCAGCGCTCGATGCCGGGCGCAAGGGCCGGGACGGTGTTGAGGTCGGCGAAGTTGAGACATTGCACGCGGTAACCGTGGGCTGCCAGCACGGGTCCCACTTCGCGACAGAGCGTGCCTTTGGTGTCGAGCACGATGTAGCTTGCGTTCATTTGCAGCAGGTTGGGCTTGAGGACGTTTCGGGTCTTGCCGGCTCCCGAGGGGCCGATCACAAGTGCGTTGTTGTTGAGTCCCGTTTGGCGGGTGTCGCAGGAAAGCGTTCGATCCTTGGCGAGGATGGTGGACGATGCGGACTCAGATGCGGCGAGGCGGCTGGCGAGGTTAGACATGGGCGACCTCCTTGGTGGTCGAGAGGATTTCGTGGGCAAAGCCGAGCTCGACGGCGCGCTCGGCCGAAAGGTAGGTGTCTTTTGCAGTGAGGGACTGGATGCGCTTGGGCGTGAGGCCGCTGCGGTCCGAGAGGATTTGCGTGAGGGTCTTGCGGGTCTGCATGAGACGCCGGCTGGTTTCCTGCAGCGCAAGTGCCGAGCCGCCTGCCCCCTGGGGGATCAGCGGGTCGTGAATCATGAGCTCTGCATGGGGCGCCATACGGCGATCGTCGCCGCCCATAAAGATCACGGCGCCCATGGACGCGGCGAATTCCAGGCAGACGGTGCGGATGGGGCACGATGCGAGGCGCATGGCGTCATAGATCGCAAGACCCGATCGCACGCTTCCGCCGGCGCTGGCGACAAATATGGTGATGGGGCGGCTGGGGTCGGTGGCATCGAGCAGGCGGATCTGCTGGCATAGGTCGTGGGCCATCGGGGTTTCGATGTTTCCCATGACGGAGAGCTCGCGACGGGCGAGCATCTCATCGTAAATGCTGGTGAGCGTGATACCTCGGGCGGATTCACGCATGGTGAGGGGGCTGATGATGGGGGAATGATTGGTGTCCATGAGGACTCCTTTCTGTTGGTTGTGTTGTGGAATAGGATTGTTGCCCGCGGAGGGGCTGGCGGGCTACAGGGTTCGTCCGAGCCTGAGATCGAGCTCGGTTGTGGGGCAGGCTGCCTGTTCGTGCGGCTCGCAAGCGCCAAGGGCTCCAAAGCGATGGAGCGTTGCGACGGGCGTGGTGTAGGCGAGCCGCAGCTGATGCTCGATAGGGGCACATCCGTCATTTTTGTAATGAGCCGCGTAGTACTGCGCGATGCTGGCGTTCATCTCGCTGCCATTGCGATGGCGCTCAAACTGGCGTCTGCAGGTCTCGATGATCTTTGCTACCGACTTGGGTGCCGTCGCGGGAACAAGGGCGAGATAGCCCTCAAATAGCTCGTTGATGTTCAGGAGGCACAGCAGGTCGATCAGCGTCCTTATGGCTGCTCCCTCGGCGGAAAAGTGCGCGGTCATGCGGTTATATCGGTTGCGGTCGACGATGGCCGCATGGGGTCTTGGAGTTTTCTGCCCCGTGGTCCCGGACTTTTGCCGCGCCTGTGTATTGAGCTCGACGTTGCAGCGCTTGAGGCCGTCCAACGGAAGGAACAGTGCGGTGCGCAGGGTGTTCCGCTTGCTTTCGAGTTCATGACGCTCGTCGGGTTCCCATTCGAGCTTGAGTTTCGTGTCGAGTGCCGTAAGCATATGGGCTAGGCAGCCTACGGTAAGAACGTACGAATCGTTGTCGCGTTTTGGGGCATAGGGGTCTGTCAGCTTGCGAATGTCGGGGTCGCCCATGATCTTTGTGCAGCGCTTCAGCAGTTGAGGGTGGTCGGCCAAGATCGTCGCGAGCGGTAGCGACGCGTAGTTCTTGATGGTCGCGGCGGCAAAGGCGGCGTCATATTCGTTTGCATATGCTCGCTCAATGCGGGCATCCAGAATGCTTTTCTTATCGCCGTCTTCAGCGTGGTGGTTTGTCATAGCTTCTCCAATCGGTTGATGTTCGTGCTGTTTGTTGATGTGTTGGTTGTCGTGAGTGATGTGCTTGCCGTGGGTGATGTGCTGACGTTGGGGTGCTATGCGGTTTTCAATGAGCCCGTGAGGCAGTTGCTGCAGGGGCGGGATGGAACGGCCCATGCAAGGCGGAAGGCATCGTGCTCAAAATCGAGACAGCAATGCCCTGGGTGCCTCACATGTGGCAGTTACCTCATTAAGTTGTCATTGCGTTTGGGGTTGTACTTTGCCGATCTTCCTTCTCTTACACGCTAAAACTCAAACTTCATATGCTCGATCTACTTAAAACCGCAACGGCGGTCTTTTATCAACTTATATGTCGGAACGCGTCTTTGCAAGTACTTTTTTGTCTTTGTTTCAAATGGGGTGGTTTTGCAACCGTCATACGCGCGCCGTGCGAACGTGCCCCGGCTCGGATAAGATAGTGCGCGATAAAAACGATGCAAGGAGGCACATATGGCAATTAAAGCCATCGCAATGGATATCGATGGTACGCTCACCAACGATCAGAAGGTGATCAGCCCGCGTACGCGCGAAAAGCTGCTCGCGGCGCAGGAGTCGGGCATTAAGCTCATCTTGGCTTCGGGTCGTCCCGCATGGGGGCTACATGCTCTGGCACAGGAGCTTGACCTCCAAAACCATGACGGTCTGCTAGTCGCTTTCAATGGCGCGCATGTTGTCGACGCTCAGACCGATGAGGTCCTTTTTGACCAGGCCATGCCGGCTGACGAGCTGCACCGTCTGATTGATCATCTGCAAAACTATGATGTGATCCCCATGATCTCGCTCGGTCGCGACTTGCATGTCGAGGACTCGTACCACTGCATGATTACGCTGCCGGATGGCTCGCAGAAAAACATTGTCAAATACGAGCGCGATGCCTGCGACCTTAAGATCCGCGAGGTCGAGAGCTTGCATGAGGTCGTGGACACTTATCCCGTGGACAAGCTGCTGACGGCGGGCGATCCGGCCTACCTGCAGGCACATTACGAGGAAATGTACGCGCCCTTTAAGCAGACGCTTTCGGGCATGTTTACGGCCGACTGGTACTTTGAGTACACGGCGCCCGGTATCGACAAAGCCCGTGCGCTCGAGGGTGCTCTGCCCAAGCTCGGCATCGATGCCAGCGAGGTCGTATCGTTTGGCGACGGCCAGAACGACAAGTCCATGATCGAGTGGGCTGGTACCGGCGTCGCCATGGGTAACGCTGTCGATGAAGTCAAGGCCGTGGCCCAGATGGTGACCGCCAACAACAACGAAGACGGTATCGCGGTGGCACTTGACCAGCTACTGGGTTAGAATCGCCGATAGTGCATGGTTCGGGCGTCCGCTTGCGGGCGCCCTTTTGTTAGGGAGGGTGCCGTGTCCGCATTTCCGTTCGACGCCGTTATCTTTG
>CAUADW010000057.1 GCA_958427895.1 uncultured Collinsella sp. | reverse complement strand
GCTGTTACTCGGCGTCGTGGTGACGGCGGGGCTTGCGGCCTCCGTTGTCGCCGGGACGGCGCGGACGGTCGCTGCGCTCGGAGCGCTCGCGACGCGGACGCTCACGGCGCTGGAAGTGCTCGCCGTCGCCCTCGGAGGCACCCTCAGCACGAGCCGGGGCCTCGGGCTTGTCCAGACGATCAAGCGAGATCTTGCCGCGATCGTCGACCTCGATGACAACGACCTTGACCTCGTCGCCCACGTTGAGGACGTCCTCGACCTTCTCCACGCGGCCCTTGGCGACGCGGGAGATGTGCAGCAGGCCGTCCTTACCGGGCAGCAGGTTGACGAAGGCGCCGAAGGGCTGGATGGAGACCACACGACCGGTGTACTCCTCGCCCGGCTCGGGAACCTTGATGATGAGCTTGATGCGCTCGACAGCCTGGTCGACGGACTCGCCGGTGCCGCCGACAAAGACGGTACCGTCCTCCTGGATGTCGACCGAAGCGCCGGTCTCGTCCTGGATGCCGCGGATGACCTTGCCGCCGGAACCGATGACGTCGCGAATCTTGTCGGTAGGAACCTGGATGGAAACGATGCGCGGAGCAGTGCTGCGCGTGGTGTGGCGCGGCTCGGGGATCACATCGAGCATCTTCTGCAGAATGAAGGCGCGACCCTCCTTGGCCTGCTGCAGGGCGCGGGCCAGGATGTCGAAGGTGAGGCCGGTGGCCTTGTTGTCCATCTGCAGGGCGGTGATGCCCTCGGTGGTACCGGTGACCTTAAAGTCCATGTCGCCCAGGAAGTCCTCGAGACCCTGGATGTCGGACAGGACCACGGTCTTGCCCTCCTCCTGGATCAGGCCCATGGCGATACCGGAGACCGGGCGCTTAATGGGCACGCCGCCGTCCATAAGGGCGAGCGTGGAGCCGCAGGTCGAAGCCATCGAAGAGGAGCCGTTGGACTCCATGACCTCGGAGACGACGCGGATGGCGTAGGGGAACTCGTTCTCGTCGGGAAGCACCGGAAGCAGAGCGCGCTCGGCCAGATTGCCATGGCCGATCTCGCGCCGCTTGGGGCTGCCCATGCGGCCGGTCTCGCCGGTGCAGAACGGCGGGAAGTTGTAGTGGTGCATGTAGCGCTTGCCCTCGGTGGGCTCGATGGTATCCAGACGCTGGCCCTCGTTGAGCATGCCGAGCGACAGGACGGAGAGCACCTGGGTCTGGCCACGCTGGAACAGGCCGGAGCCGTGAACGAGCGGCAGGTAATTATCCTTCACCATGATGGGACGGATCTCGTCGGCAGCACGGCCATCGACGCGCTCGCCAGTCTCGACGACCATGGTGCGCATGGCCTTCTTCTCGAGCTTCTTGAGCGCCACGGGGATCTCGCGCTCCCAAGCGGCCTGCTCCTCCTCGGTGAACTCGGCGCGGATGGACTCCTTCAGAGCCTCGACCTTACCGATACGAGAGAGCTTGTCGGCGTCGCGAAGTGCGGCCGCCATCTCGTCGTAGTGGGCAAAGATGCGCTCCTGGACCTCCTCGACGGGCTGGTCGAGCGGGTACTCCTTCTTGACGATGGGGCCGTTGACCTGCTCCCACTCGGCGACGAACTCATCCTGAGCCTGGCAGAAAGCAGCAAGGGCCTCCTGGCCAAACTTCATGGCGGCGAGCATGTCGTCCTCGGAGATCTCCTCGGCGCCGGCCTCGACCATCGAGATGAAGTCGGCAGAGCCGCCCAGCTCCAGGTCCAGATCGGAGTTCTCGCGCTCCTCGTAGGTGGGGTTGACGATAAACTCGCCGGTCTCCACGTTACGGCCGATGCGCACGCAGGCAAGCGGGCCCTCGAAGGGAACGCCGCCGAGCGTCATGGCCAGAGAGGCACCCATGACGTTGATGACGTCGAAGGGGTTGACCTGGTCGGCGACGAGCGAGGTGGCGACGATATGCACCTCGTTGCGGAAGCCGTCCGGGAAGCTCGGGCGAATCGGACGGTCAATCATGCGCGCGGTGAGCGTGGCCTTCTCGCTGGGACGGCCCTCACGCTTGAGGTAACCACCCGGGATGCGGCCGGCGGCGTACATCTTCTCGTTGAAGTCGACGGTCAGCGGGAAGAAGTCGTAGTTCTTGCGCTCCTTGGAGACGACCACGGTGTCGAGCATCGTGGTGTCGCCCTGCTTGACCAGGCAGGCGCCGGTGGCCTGCTTGGCAAGCTCGCCCGACTCAAAGGTGTAGGTCTTGCCGTACAGCTCAAAGGTCTTGGATACGAGTGTCATTGTTCTCCTTTACCCCACAGGCCCCTTGCCTGCGGGCTTCTCATGTGACGCGGGCCCCCTGCCCCCGCCACGCTTCAGAGCGTGATTGTTCGCGCCCTTACACAAAAAGAGCGCCCCGCTGCGCAGGACGCTCTTAGCATGTACAAATCCTTACTGGATGTTGTCGCGGATGCCCAGAGCCTTGATGAGCTCACGGTACTCGACGATGTCGTTCTTCTTGATGTAGGAGAGAAGACGACGACGACGGCCGACGAGCATGAGCAGGCCACGACGGGTGTGGAAGTCCTTCTGATGGGACTTCATGTGCTCGGTCAGCTCCTTGATGCGCTCGCTCAGGATGGCGACCTGAACCTTGGGGTTGCCGGTGTCGACCGGGGTGTTACCGAACTGGGCAGTCAGCTCCGCCTTGCGCTCTTTGGAAACAGTCATTGTTTCACCTTTCGTTTTACGTCGCCCGCGGGCGACTCGATTCGCCTCGGACTGGGAAGCCGCCGGTGGAGCGAGCAACCAAGGTCGAGGTACCAACAGGTCGGTATGTTACCACAAGCAGCCCGCGCCTGCGCATCATCACCGACCCAACATGAATTCCATCGCACGGAGGCGCTGATCGGTGTGCGTCGCAGCCCACACATGCGAAAGCCCGAGCAAGAACGCCGCCGTATGCGGGTCGATTCGCTCGACCATGAGAGCATCGAACGTCATAGACATGAGGGCGCGTAGCCACGCGACCTCACCGGTCGACACCAGCTCGGCACCCGGAACGCTCGACGCGCACGAGCCGCACATGAGCCCGCCGGCCCGTGGTGAAAAATACGACAGCATGGGGTCTCCGCACAGCACGCAGGCCGAGAAATCGGGTCGATAGCCAACATGCGACAGCAGTTTAAAGACAAAGGCCGCCACGAGCAGGTCCATATGCGCCGAGTCGAGCCCGCTGCCGACAAGCGTGAGCGCCCGCTGCGTAATGGCAAAGGTAAATGGATCCTCGGCATCCTCGAACGAGCACACGCGCGCAACCTCGGCAATCGCGCTGGCGGCACAGGTCGTCTCGTAGTCAGGAGCAGCACCGAGCGGCGCCTCCATAAGCTCCGCCTGAGAAACCACGTCGAGCGAGCGACCATGTGCCAACAGCATATCAACGGTGCAGAAGAGCTCGCAGCGGGCCGCAAGGCGACCGCCAGGCTTACGTGCCCCCTTAGCCACGGCACGCACCTGCCGTCCCCGTTCGTCAAGCATCGTCAAGATCAGGTCGGTTTCCTTGAGCTTCGTCTTGTCGAGGACGAGCACCTTTGTGCGATATGTGCGAGAGCCTGCCATGGACGCCGAGGCTTAATCTTCGGCATTGTAGCCAAAGCGGCGGATCTGCGCCTCGTCATCGCGCCAGCCGGCCTTGACCTTCACGTCCAGCTCCAAAAAGACCTGCGTGCCAAAGATGCGCTCAAGATCGCGACGGGCATCGATACCGATATGCTTGATCATCTCGCCGCCCTTGCCGATGATGATGCCCTTCTGCCCCTCGCGCTCGACGTAAATGGTGGCGTGCACGCGCAGGACCTTCTTAGTCTGCTCGAGCGAGTCACAGATGACGCCCACGGAGTGCGGGATCTCGTCGCGGGTGCGACGCAGGACCTTCTCGCGAACAAACTCGGCCACGAGGGTCTCGTCGGACGCGTCGGTGCCCATGTCCTCGGGGAACCAACGCGGGCCCTCGGGCAAAAAGCGAGCGACGGTCTCGATAAACGCATCGACGTTGAAGTTCTTGACCGACGACGTCACGATCTCGTCGTCATATTCCATGAGCTCGTGGGCGGCCTTGAGCTGTTCCATAACCTGGGCGGGATCGGCCTCATCGGCCTTGGTGAGCACCAGGACCTTCTTGGAACGGGCGCATTTGACGCGCTCGGCAACCCAAGCGTCTCCCCTGCCGATCGGCTTGGTGGCATCAATCAAAAACGCGACGACATCGACATCGTTCAGCTCGAACAACGCGCTCTTGTTGAGCTCGGATCCCAGACCGTCCTTGGGCTTATGAATACCCGGGGTATCGACAAAGACCAGCTGGTAGCCGGGACGGTTGACGACGGCGCGCATGCGGCGACGGGTCGTCTGGGCCACCGGCGAGGTGATGGCGACCTTTTTGCCATAGCAGGCATTAAGCAGCGTGGACTTGCCGGCGTTGGGGCGTCCGACCAGGGCCACAAAGCCGCTGCGGAAACCGGGCTCCACGTCACCAAAGCCCGCGAGGCTGTCGCCCTCGTCGCACAGGGCGTCGAGCTCCTCGTCGCTCATGCCCTCAAACGGGTCGAACTCCTCGACATCCTCGAGCTCCTCGGTATCCACCGCGTCCAGGGACTCGTCGTCCAAAATCTCATCGGTAGGCTGCATATTGTCGGACATGGGAATCCCTTTCTAAATAAAGCCGAGCGCGTGGGCAAATACCAGCACGCCCACAATCGCGGCGGTGATGGAAAGAATGTAAACAGAGGCAGCGGCGATATCCTTCGCGCGCTTGGCCAGTGGATGCAGCTCCTGGGTCGCGAGGTCGACAATCGCCTCCATGGCGGTATTGCACAGCTCGCCGTGAATCACCAGGCCACAACAGATGATAATCGTGGCCCACTCGGCAATGTCGAGGCCCACGATACAGCCGGCAATGACGGTGCACACGCCCGCCACGAGCATGACCTTAATGTTGCGCTCGGTCTTGACGGCGGTAACGAAGCCCTCCATGGCATAGGAGAACGACTTTAAGAAGGACGGATGGTCCTTGTTAGATCCGGGAATCATAGACGGCTCCTAGTCGTGGGCGTGGTTGGTGATGGGGCCGACATGGACTAGCTTGGGGTCCTCGCCGCGCTCGAGCGCCAGATCGCGCAGGATGGCGTCCTCGCGGGCCTCCATGACCTCGGCCTCGTCGTCATCAATATGGTCATAGCCCAGCAGGTGCAGCATGCCGTGAACGAGCATCAGACGGCACTCGTCAGCGGGGCTATTGCCAAAACCGGGGGCCTGACGGGCAATGACCTCCGGGGCCAAGATGATATCGCCGAGCTCGAGCGTCTCATCGGCGGGAATGTCATCGTCAAAGGCCGAATCGCACTCAAACGAGAGCACATCGGTGGTGCGGTCGATACCGCGCCACTCGTGGTTGAGCTCGTGCATCTCGTCCTCGTCGACATACGAAAGGGAAATCTCGACTTCACGCTCAACGCCCTCGGCGGCAAGCACAACCTCGCAGATGTGCTCCACCTCCTGCGCGTCGAGCAGCGTATCGAGCTCGGCATCGTTGCTGATCAATACACTCAACGGGACTCCTTTCGGTCGCGCGGGCGCTGCTCGCGCACGTCATCATAAGCTTCATATGCCTCGACGATACGACCCACCAGGGCATGGCGCACCACGTCGGCACGCTCGAGGTGAGAAAATGCGACATCGTCGACACGGCCCAAAATCTGCTCAACGTCAGCAAGACCGCCACGACGACCCACCAGGTCGCGCTGGCTCAGGTCGCCGGTAATCACGAACTTGGAGTTGAACCCAAGGCGTGTCAGGAACATCTTCATCTGCTCGGGCGTGGTATTTTGCGCCTCGTCGAGCACCACGAAGGCATCACTCAGCGTGCGGCCGCGCATGTAGGCAAGCGGGGCGATCTCGATCACGCCACGCTCCATAAGCTCATCGGTGCGCTCGCGATCCATCATGTCAAAAAGGGCGTCGTAGAGCGGACGCATGTAGGGATCGATCTTTTCCTCGAGGGTGCCGGGCAAAAAGCCCAGATTCTCCCCCGCCTCGACAACCGGACGCGTCAAGATCAGACGGCCCACCTCGTGACGCTTGAGCGCGGCAACGGCGAGCGCCATAGCCAGATAGGTCTTACCGGTACCGGCAGGACCCAAGCCAAACGTGATGGTATGCGAGCGGATGGCATCCATATAGCGCTTTTGCCCGAGCGTCTTGGGGCGAATGACGCGGCCGCGATACGAAAGCAGCACGTCATCGCGAAGCGACGTAGCCTCGTGCTCACCGTCGCGCAAGACGGCCAGGCAGCGAGAGACATCGTCGGCAGACAGCGTGCGCCCGGCGGCCGCCTCGCGAAAAGCGTGCTCGAAAAAGCGCGCCACGAGTTCGACCTCGTCCGGGTCGCCGCTCACGGAGATGCTATCGCCACGGGCGACCACATGGGCGCGAACCAAGCTCTCAAGCGCACGAAGGACGCCGTCGCCGGCGCCCAAAACGCGCGAGGGATCAATTCCCTCGGGAACGGTAAGTCTAATCTTCGAGGCTTCCATGAACCTCCCTGCGTGCATGGACCAAGCCGGAATCATCGACTCCGATGATAGCAACATCGAGCAGGCACGGGGCTGTAAGTCCACAGGTATCGTCAAGACGGGCATGATGGAACGAGCCGAGCGTCAGGTTGTCACCATACTCGAGCACGGCACGCTCGACCGTGCCCACGCGACGGCGAGCGTCGGCAATAGCGAGCTCCTGTGCAGCGGCCCGCATACGGCGGCTGCGCTCGGCCGTAACCTCGGGCGGAACCTGGTCGGGCATGTCGGCAGCAAGGGTACCGGGACGCTTGCTGTAGCGGAACACGTGCATACGCGAGAAACCCACACGGCGGCACAGCGCCAGCGACTCCTCGAACTCCTCGTCCGTCTCACCAGGAAAACCGACGATGACATCGCACGAAAGGGACGCCTGGGGCAAGTTGGCGCGAATCATACGCACCGTGTCCTCAAAGGCCTCGGCGCTATAGGGACGGCCCATGCGATGCAGGGTCGCCGTGCAGCCGGACTGCACGGGCAGGTGCAAAAACGGGGCGATACGCTGCGGGTAGCGCGCCATAACCTTAAGCAGGCGCTCGGAGATATCCATGGGCTCGACCGAGGAAATGCGCACATGCGGAATAGACGTGCGCTCCATGATGGCCTCGAGCAGCTCATCGATTTCGACATGCTCATCGGTCGCGCTCTTGCCATCGTAGGCACCCAGGTTCACACCGGTCAGCACCACCTCGGGCACGCCGGCCTCCTGGGCCTCGCGAACTTGCTCGAGCACGGACTCGACGGGCACGGAGCGCTCGGGGCCGCGTGCCTTCCACACAATGCAATAGGTGCAGCGATGGTTGCAGCCGTCCTGAATCTTCACGCCCAGGCGAGAGCGACCGAGCGCATCGACCACCTCGCCATCGCTGCAGGCGGGAACGCTATCGGATTCGACACCCAGCACCTCGCAGACGCGCTCGGCGACGTCAATCTTGGACGGCTCGGCGATCACGCGATCGGAGAGCTCCAGCAGCTCCTCGGGATGTAAATTGACCACGCAACCGGTCACGAGCACATAGGGCTCGTTAGGATGGGCCAGCGCATGACGGACGGCCTTACGGGTCTTGGCCTCGGCCTCGCCCGTAACGGCACAGGTGTTAATGACGATCAGATCGGCATCCTGGGGATCCACAATAGCAAAGCCCAGGCGCATAAGATCGGCAGTGATACGGTCAGACTCAACCCGGTTGACACGGCAGCCGAGGTTGACGACGGAAATATGGGGTGCGAGCACGCGGGCTCCTTAATCGAGGATATCGTCGAGGGCACTCTTGATACGGTCGGTCACCGACTTCTTACCAGAAGCGACGTCATCGCCCATCTCATCGGCAAAAGCACGGAGCAGCTCGCGCTGCTTATTGGAGAGATTGGTGGGAACGACCACGCGCAGTTGCACGACCAGGCGGCCACGCGAACCGCCACCGCCAATGCGCGGCATGCCGTAATTATTGACGCTCACGGTGTCGCCGTACTGGGCGCCGGCGGGAACCGTCACCTTAACGACCTCGTCGGGCATAATGCCCTCGACCTCGATCTCGCAGCCGAGCGCAGCCTGCGCAATCGAGATATCGCTCACCAGGTACAGGTCGTCACCGTTGCGCTTAAAGCGCTCATGGTCGGCAACACGCACGTTGACAATCAGGTCGCCCGAGGGCTCGCCGCGAAGGCCGGCCTCGCCAAAGCCGCTCACGCGCAGCTGGCGACCGGTCAAAACGCCGGCGGGAATATCGATGTCGATCTTTTCGTGCGAAGGCGTGCGGCCCTGACCGTCGCAGGTCTCGCAGGGATGGTCGATAACCGTACCCTCGCCATGGCAGTCGGGGCAAGGCGAGGAAGACTGAACCTGGCCCAGGAACGAACGCTGAACCGTCGTGACATAGCCCGTACCGTGGCAGCGGCCGCACTGCTTTTCCTGTGCGCCCTCTGCCCTACCGGTGCCATTACAGTCCTCGCAAGGAGCAAGGCGGTCATAACTGATCGTCTTTTTGCAGCCGAGCGCCGCCTCCTCAAGGGTCACCGAAAGCGAGATGGCCATGTCACGTCCGCGACGACGCTCACGACGGCTGCGGGCGCCACCGCCGGCACCGCCGCCAAAGAACGACGAGAACAAGTCGTCCATGCCCATGCCACCAAAGATATCGTTGATATCGACGTAACCCGAACCACCAGGGCCGTCAGCAGTGCCGTAACGGTCGTAGTTAGCACGCTTCTGCTCATCGGAAAGAACGGAATAGGCCTCGTTAAGCTCTTTGAATTTGGCCTCGGCCTCGGGGTCGTCCGAAACATCCGGGTGTACCGTACGGGCTTTCTTTAGAAACGCGCGCTTAATGGTCCGCGCGTCGGCATCCTTATCGACGCCAAGTACCTCGTAGTAATCCCTATTTTCCGACACGACCGAATCCTTCCGACTTTCAATATTGTCACAGTGCGTCCTATACCCATGCAGGGCCGGCCGCAAACAGAGGGTTTGATGTTATTGCATCCCGTAGGGCGAAAGCATCGCGCGCTGCGAGCAGCTCGCAAACCACACCGACACGAGCGCGAACATGAAGCCGTTGGCAAAACCGTTGGCAAACTGCATTGCGCCACGTTTCCACCACAGCAGACTACGGTGAAGCACCCCATCCGAGAGCACCATGAACAGGCCCATGGCAAACGGAATAAAACACATCACGGCAAAGGCCGAGAACACGCCCGAGATGGCCGACAGCACCAAGAACGGCGCCACGATGCCCATCAGGTAAAAGCCGGTACGGGCTTTGCCCTCCAGGCGCTCGGCCTCCACATGGGCGCGACCGACCAGGTCACCACCTGTGGCACCATTGGTGCCGGCGTGGCCCATGCCGCTAATACGAACCTCGTCGCCGTCGTGCGTGCCGGCAGGAAACTCAATCGTTTGCTCGGAGGTCACACGGGTACGGCCGCTGCCGCCGCAATCGGGGCACGGATCGGCTACGACCTTGCCCGAGCCACCGCACTCGGGGCAAACCGACTGAAACGTGCCGGCGCCAAACAGGAAGGAAAGGTCCACATCGATATGGCCGCGCCCACCACAGCTTGGGCAGGTATGGGCATACTCGGAGGAAACAGACCCCGAGCCGCCGCAGTGTCCGCACGTATCGAATCGCGTGTAGCGAACGGTTTTGCGTGCACCGCCCTTGGCCTCCTTGGCATCGAGCTTGATGTCGACGACCACGTTGGCACCGCTTTCGGGATTGTAGGCTGCCCGGCCGCGCCGCGGCTGGCCCCAAGCGCCGCCAAAGGGAAAACCGCCCTCAAAGGGATTGCCATAGGCTGCGCCGCCGGCGTAACCGCCGCCATAAGGCGAAGCCGTGGGGGCGCCGGCGAAAGGATTGCCCGAGCGCATGGCGTCATAGCGCGCACGCTTCTGCTCGTCCGAAAGCACGGCGTATGCCTCGGAAACCTCTTTGAACTTTTCCTCGGCATCCGGCTCTTTGTTGACGTCCGGATGTAGCTTTCGGGCCTTCTGCTGGAAGGCCTTTTGAATATCACGCGAGGTGGCGTCCTTAGAGACACCGAGAATCTCGTAGTAATCTTTTTCGTTCATCGTCGCCATGCGCGGCAACCTCCTGCTCA
>CAUADW010000056.1 GCA_958427895.1 uncultured Collinsella sp. | reverse complement strand
TGTTTGGCAGCAAGCGCCCAGGCATTAACCGGAAAGCTCACGGCCACCACGACGACAATGGCAAAGACGCCGGCGATGAGGCCTTCGATAAAGGTCTCGGCATTGAATACGTTGGCCACGTTGCGCTTCGACGCGCCGATCGCGCGCAGGATGCCAATCTCCTTCTTGCGCTCCAGTACGCTGATGTAGGTGATGATGCCGATCATGATGGAGCTCACCACCAGGCTGATGCTCACGAATGCGATGAGCACCAAGCTGATGGTGTTCACGATGTCGGTCACCGAGCCCATGATGATGCCCATGTAGTCGGTGTACGAGATTGCCCGATCATCGTGGTCAGCGGCTTTGACCTGTTTATTGTACGCATCGATGTGATCGAGTACGCGCTCCTTGGCCTCAAAGTCGCGCGGGAAAATCTTGACCGAGATTGGGTCCGCCTCGTCCGCATAGCCCAACGTGGTCAGATTGTTGTCGTAGGTGAGCTTCGATGCCTTGGCATAGCTCATCATGAGCGAACTCAGATCCTCGGCGTCCATGTTGAAATGGATGGCGCGGGCAAAGGCGCTCGCATCCACACGCATGGCGCTCGCCAGGTTGGCAAAACTCGAAGACATCTGCGTCGCCATCTGACCCATGAGCCCTGCCGCGCCTGCTTTAAGCTGGGACGATACCGCTGTCGCAATCTGCTCGCTGATTGCCTTCATCACCTGATCCATAGCCTGTTGCAGATACGGAGCCAACTGCTTTTGCACATAGTCGGTCATCGCCTGCTGCAGGCGCTCGGCCAGAGCATCGCCGCCGAGCGCTTTGAGCTGGGCCAGGATTTGCTGGGCTGCCGTATCATTCTCAAGATACGTCGAGAATGCGGCAGCGAGCCTTGACGCGTCTTTAAGATCTTCGGGTGTCAGCGCCTTAAACTGATCAGACTGCAAAAAGCCCTCAAACAGCTGGTTGGCAAGCGTTCCCACCTGCTGCATTTGCTCGGGCGTGAGTTCCAGACCGTCAAAGATGCCCGAGAAATCTGGGGCCGGCGCTTTGGCCATGATGTCGCTGAAGTCGATGTCCCTCCCAACGTCCGAAAGGTCAATGTCCAGCCCGGACAAATCGATACCAGAAAGGTCCATACCGCTGGCTGCACCCGAGAGTGCAGATGTATCGAACGAAAACGCACTCTTCAGCGCCGCCTCGTCCACACTGAACATGCTGCCCAGATCCACGCCCTGCTTGGCCTCGCCTTGCAGTTCGTCGAAGGTTTTGCCCGTAAAGACATCCGTCTCGGGGTGGGCGAGTTGCTCCCGCACAATCTGCGAATCGGCGGCGCGCTCCATAAGCTGACGAGTCAGTGCATGCGTATAGGCAATGCCCGGAGACAATGCACTCGCATTGGCCGTCTCGTTGGGTCGTACCACGCCCACAATGTGCACGTCAATACCGTCGGCAACCTTGGCCGCCATAAAGTCGGCGTCGTCAGACATGTCGGTCCACATGCCGGTCTCTTCGTTTTTGCGATAGGCATCGGCCGGCGACAGCACCTTAAACGTCGTGGACAACGCATCATCGTAGGTAAAGTCGGTGCCGGTCTCGGGCGCCTCGATCTTACCGTCGGCCGTCATGGCACTGTTGACCAGGTCGTTGAGCTCATCGATATCCAGCGCGCCGATGCTGTAGAGCGTATAGTCGCCCACCGTGCCACGACTCGAAAGCACCATCACGGCTTCGTTGGCAGACGTGGGCCAATGACCGGCGACGACATCGTACTGGCTGTCGAGCAAGCTCTGGTCGTCAATCATCTCGTTAAAGACCGAGGTTCCCATGGATTCCATGCTCACCGTTGCCGCCGAACTCGCGCCTCCGCTCATGGCCTCGGTCATAGCGTTGGGAACAAGCCGGACGGGTTTCTCGTCGCCCTTGCCGGCACGATAGACAACCGGCGATACACCGTAGCCGTACTGGATGGCGTTGACCTCTTTGTCGATGCCGTCGCCACCGGCATCGAGCCATGCCTTAAAGCTCGTCATGTCATTGGACTTAACGCTCGCAAACATATCCTTTACGGCCGTGACCACGGGAATCTTATCGGTTCCCTTAGCTTTGCCGCCGGCGCTGTCGTCGGACGAATCCACGTTTCCAGGCGAGCCATCATCCGCAGCCCCCTGCCCGCCCATCATGGATGACAGGTCGTAGTCTTGCTTGGAGATCGTAAGCGGGTAACTCGAGAGCGTATCCTCCTCGACCTTTTTGATGTAGTTATTCACGCCATTGGAGAGCGCCAGAATCGCCGCGATACCGATAATGCCAATCGACCCCGCAAAGGCCGTCATGGCCGTACGGCCTTTTTTGGTCATAAGGTTTCGGGCAGAAAGCCCCAGCGCCGTCACAAAGCTCATCGAGGTTTTGCGCGTAGGCTTGGCCTCGCGGCGCGTGGCGTCAGCGACATCGAAAGGATCGGAATCGTCGGTGATCTTGCCGTCCGCCAGGTTGACGATGCGCGTGGCGTATTGGTACGCCAGCTCGGGATTGTGCGTGACCATAATAACCAGACGGTCGCGCGCGACTTCCTTGAGCAAGTCCATAACCTGCACGGACGTTGTGGAATCCAAGGCGCCGGTCGGCTCGTCTGCCAGCACAATCTCGGGATCGTTGATCAGGGCGCGGGCGATGGCCACGCGCTGCATCTGCCCGCCCGATAGCTGACTCGGGCGCTTGTTAACGTGCTCGCCCAGGCCGACTTTCTCCAACGCCTCGCGCGCACGCTGGCGGCGCTCGGCATGCCCCACGCCCGTGAGCGTGAGCGCCAGCTCCACGTTTTCCAAAATGGTCTGATGCGGAATGAGGTTATAGCTTTGGAACACAAAGCCGATGCGGTTGTTGCGGTAGGCATCCCAATCGCGATCGTGAAAGTCCTTGGTCGAGATGCCGTCGATCAGCAGGTCGCCAGAATCGAAATGATCCAGTCCGCCGATAACGTTGAGCATCGTAGTCTTGCCCGAGCCCGAAGGGCCCAGAATGGCCACGAACTCGTTATCGCGAAAAGACAGGCTTACGCTGTCGAGTGCCACCTGCGTAAACGACTGCGTAACGTACCTTTTGCAAATACCTTTGAGCTCCAGCATAGACGGCAACCTCTCCTGCGCAGGCACCCTGCCCGCTCTCCTCCGCCGTTCGTATTCGACGCGTTTGTCCTACTCTATCCCCATTTTTTGCCGGTGCCAGTGAGGAATGTAGGGAACCGCATCAAAAAACGAACGGGGCGGCGCCCAAAAAAGAGGTCCCGAGCGGGACCTCTATATGGTGGAGCTTATCTTGAAAGGTAGTGAACTACTTCGCACAGTGGCGCACGATCCTCGCTATGCTTTACGCATTTTTTACTGCTCGCTATTCGCAATCGCCTGGTCGATAAGCTTGTCGAGTGCTGCGCGCTGCTCGGCGGAGCTGATGGCTCCCACGATTGGATCCCCTACGATGTTGCCATTCTGATCGATGACATACGTTGTCGGGAACGAGAACAAATTTGACGTAAACTTACCGGCCTCGCTATCCGACTTGAACCAGATGTTCTTATATGTCACGCCCTTCTTGCTCAGCACGTCCTTGGCATCTGCAATCTCGCCCTTGTTGCCATCGAGCGTAAAGGAATTGACGCCCACGACCTGGCCGCCCTTCTCGGCAAGCTCCTGATTCAGGTCCTCAAGGTCGCCCAACTCACCCACGCACGGCTTGCAAGTGGTGAACCAGAAGTTCATGACGGTGACCTTGTTCTTAGAGAACAGCTCGTCGCTGTTCACGTCGTTGCCATCCAGGTCCTTGCCCGTAAAGCTGGGGAACTTCGTCGCCTCGCTCGAAGCATTGGCACCAGCCGTCATGCCAGCGGTCGAAGCGTCGACGCTCTCGCCTGCACTCGGCGTGCTTCCACAGCCGGGGAACTCCTTCTCCAAGCTCTCGAGCTTGTCCTCGATCTCCTTGATCTGCTGTGCACCGGCCTTGAGCGTCTTAAGCTCATCCGCCGTAAACTCATCCTTGGCGCCGTCGATGGTCTTGAGCAGAAAATCGCCGTAATTGCTGCCATCCTCAATCATTGCCGAGTCTTTATTTGCTGCATTGAATACCTTTTCCCACAGCGCGTTATCACTCGAAAAGATCTCGTTCTCCTTCTGCATGAGCTTCGCATACAACTCGGCGGCCTCGTCGGCATTGGTCGGCTTCTGCGCAGTGAGTTCTGCGATCTTAGGATCGGAGCCCGCAGATTCGCTCGCATTGCCACCGGGTGACGAACACGCCACAAGACACAAGGCCAGCACCGGCACCATAAACAGGGCCGCAATCTTAGAAAGCTTCATGGTCATTCCTCCGTTTTGTCGAAGCTTGTTTACTTTTTATCGGCGGTCAAGGTGAGCTTTTCCGCCGACACATCCAGGCCATAGCGATAGCTGATGGCATCGACGGGACAGGCCCCGATGCACTTTCCGCACCGGATGCATTCGGCATGATTGGGCGCGCGGACCACATCAACGTCCATCTGACAAACCTTTGAGCACTTGCCGCACGAGACACATTTGCATGCATCGACCCGGATGCCCAGTAGGGATACCTTATTCATGAGCGCATAGAATGCGCCGAGTGGACAAATCCATTTGCAGAAGGGGCGGTAGAACAAAACGCTCAGCACTACCACGGCAATGAGAACGGCAAGTTTCCAAGTAAAGAGATGTCCCAACGCAGATCGAATGCCGGCATTGGCAATGGCCAGCGGAATGGCGCCCTCGAGCACGCCCTGCGGACAGATGTACTTACAAAAGAACGGGTCGCCCATGCCCACGTCGTTAACCACCAGCACAGGCAGCAATACCACAGCAAATAGCAGCACAACGTATTTGATATACGTAAGCGCCTTGAGCCTTTTTGTCGAAAGCTTTTTGCCGGGAATCTTGTGAAGCAGCTCCTGCAGCCAGCCAAACGGGCACAGAAAGCCGCATACAAAGCGCCCCAGCAGCACGCCGAGCAAAATGAGCGTACCGGTGACGTAGTAAGAAAAGTTGAACTTGGATGAACCTACTACCGACTGGAACGACCCGATGGGGCACGCACCCGATGCCGCGGGGCACGAATAGCAGTTAAGCCCGGGTACGCAGACTGTTTTTCCCGCGCCCTGATAGATGCCGCCTTTGGCAAAGTTCGGCAGGTGAATGTTGGTGACGAGCGTCGCCGCCGCCTGAATGAATCCGCGAAATCGAGCCAAAACATGCGACGCAGTGTTTTCTCTTTTATCCAATTCCGATACACTCCAAGCACAGCCTAATCGCTTTGGCCAGCACGGCATCTGCCTCGCCACGCATAACGCCAAAGCACACCATGGCAATTCCGACGATCAACAAAGCGACCTGTACCACGGGTTTTACCGCTTTGAACAACCTGACCACTCCTTTCGTTACGCGACCATTGGACCATATCGGCTATAAAATCCGTGTTAAGCGCGATTTGAAATGTGCAAGGAGACTGTTATGCGTATTTTGATCGTCGAGGACGAGCGGGCGCTGTGCGACGCAATCGCGCGCAGCTTGCGGAACTTGGCGTACAGTGTCGACTGCTGTCACGACGGACAGGAGGCGCTCGACCTACTGGACGTTGAGGCCTTCGACCTCGTGGTACTCGACCTCAACCTTCCCCGCATCGACGGCATGACCGTACTCAGGGAACTTAGGAAAACTGACTGCGAGACTAAGGTACTGATTCTGTCCGCACGTGGCGAAGTATCAGATAAAGTCGCCGGACTCGATGCCGGCGCCAACGATTACCTCACCAAGCCGTTTCATCTGGACGAGCTTGCGGCAAGGATCCGCAGCCTCACCCTCAGACGCTTCGCACAAAGCGACATAGTATTAACCTGAGGAAAGCTCAGCTTTGACACCAAGGCGCGCATCGCTTCCGTGGACAGCGAGGCTTTATCTCTTACGCGCAAGGAAACGGGAATCTTGGAATACCTGATGCTTAATCAGGGGCGACCGGTAAGCCAAGAGGAGCTTATAGAGCACGTTTGGGATAGCAGCGTGAACAGCTTTAGCAACGCAACCCGCGTTCACATCTCGTCGCTCCGCAAAAAGCTACGCAGCGCTTTGAGATACGACCCGATTCGCAATCGGATTGGAGAGGGCTACGTTATGGAGGATAGCGAATGAAAAGGCTTTCGCTGCAATGGCGCATAACGATTATGACGGCACTGCTCACGTGTGCAGCATGCGTGCTGACGAACTGCCTGGTCGGCTATACGGGCATGCGCTATATGGATGCCATCGGCAGTGACATCTCGGCCCTTAACGCGACCGGCGAAGATTCGCCCCAGGCATTCGACCCAACGAAAGCGACCCCCGATGACAAGGTCACGATCGTCGTAAACGACGCACAGGAGTCTTTTGGCACGACAACCTGGTACATCACGGCTGGAGTCACACTCCTTGGCGGCGCGCTGGCATACTTTGTGAGCGGCCGTGCACTCAAACCGCTACGGGCTTTTGCCGCCCAGGTAGAGCGCGTGCAGCCTGACAACCTAAGCGAAATCAGACTCAGTGAAGATGTGCCCACCGAGCTACAGCGATGCAGCGCCTCTTTCAACGACATGATCGCCCGTCTTGGCGAAGGGTTCTCTGCGCAGCGTCAGTTTACCGGCAACGCCGCACACGAGCTGTGCACCCCGCTCGCCCTTATGCAAGCACAGATTGAACTATTCATCTCTGAGCACTCCGGCTTGCAACCCGAAACAGCCGAGCTGCTCGGCCTGCTACAAGAACAAACCGAGCGCATGTCTCGAATGACCAAGGTATTGCTCGAGATGAGTGAGCTCCGCAGCGTTCCTTGCGAGGACGATGTTGAACTTGGCCCCTTGTCCGAAGAGGTCCTCACCGACCTTGCGCCACTTGCCGATAATAAGGGCATAGCCCTCAATTGTGCTGGAGACGCTTTAGTAATCGGGAGCGACACGCTCCTCTATCGGCTGGTGTTCAACCTGGCCGAAAACGCCATCCGTTACAGTCGCTCCGGCTCGACTGTCAATGTCTCCATCAGCGACAGCGACAGCCACGTGTTCCTGCGAGTCGAGGACCGGGGCCCGGGAATACCCAAGCAGTACCGTGAGAGCATCTTCCAACCGTTCTTTCGCCTGGATAAATCCCGCAGCAGGGCATACGGCGGCGCAGGGCTCGGGCTAGCGCTTGTTTGGGAGATTGCAGTCCTACACGGCGGCACGGTAGAGGTCGAAGCAAGTTCCGAGAACGGGACTACCATGCTCGTAAGCCTTCCAAAACGATCCGCAGCGTTAACCGAACAGTCAAACGAAAGGGGTCCCGAGCAACAGGAGTACAATTGCTGCATTGTTGCCACCTGATGGGAGATGGAAGATGGACTGCGATGGCTACCCGCGCATTCCCATGCCGTTGATGTGCACCGCCTTTGTGCCGGGCCAGATTGACGCTGCGGTTGCAGGCATTTCCGACCCCGATTCACGCACCATCGCCACGGCAGAAGCGCTGTACTTTCGCGGACAGGCCACCCTCGCTGCCAAGACGGCGCGCCCCTATCTTGACGCCGCCGACCCCGCGCTGCGCTATTCCGCATGCCTTATCTGCGGATATGCCAGTCTGTCTCTCAACCGTATCGCCGACGCCCGCCGGTGCCTTGCTGGCATCCTCGATACGCCAACTGACGAGGAATCGCCCGCCGTCCACGCCACGCATATCCTGTTCGCCTCGGCCGCGAGCGTCCTGCTGCACTTGCCTTCCCCGTATTCCGCCGAAGAGTTTTATCCGCTTGCGGCGCATCTGCCCGAAGGCCTGCGCCTGTTCGCCAGCTACGTGATGGCGCACGCCTTGTACCTGCGCGGCGAATATGGCCGCAGTCTGGGCATGGCGGAAAACGCCCTGATCATGAAACAGGGAAGTTATCCCATCTCGGAGCTGTTCCTGCACCTGTCGGCTTCCATGGCATGCATGAGCCTCAAGGATATCGACGCCGCAAAAACGCACTTCGGAGCCGCTTGGGACACTGCGCGTCCCGACGGCCTTATCGAACTCATCGGCGAACACCACGGCCTTTTGCAGGGACTCATCGAGGCATGCCTAAAATCGCAATACCCTGACGATTTCGCACGCATCATCGAGATCACGTACCGCTTCAGCTACGGCTGGCGGCGCATCCACAACCCCGATTCGGGCGAGGACGTGGCCGACGATTTAACGACCACGGAGTTCACCATGGCCATGCTCGCCTGTCGTGGGTGGACCAACGCCGAAATCGCACGCCATATGGGAGTATCGCCGGACACCGTCAAAAACCGCCTATCCGGCGTATACGCAAAGCTTGGCATCGGCACACGCGCCGAGCTGGTCGCGCATATGTTACGTTAGCGACCGGACTACCAAGCGCATCGAACGCGTTCCGGAACCCGGCGCTTCGCTCGATCAATTTGGACATTTTGACCCTTGAACGGCACTACCGCCACGGGGCGCCTTCTCGCAAAATTGGATTATTTCCACCGATACTTGCGGGATGGGAGCCCAAGATGCTTGATCGCCGTTCGTTACTTGTCGCCGGAGCGTCCTCGTTAGCGAGCATTATGATGCCGCGCGTGCCGGGAAGCGCAAACGCCTTCATATTGCCGTTCGCACCCACCGAAGCCCATGCCGACGAAAAAGACCCCTTCAGGGTGCTCGTTCTCTCGCGCACCATGTTCGGTGTGGTCGTGGTCGACGTCGCCAACAAGAATACGCCCATCACGGGTGCCCAGGTCACACTCACATCGCGCTATGCCGCAGGCAAGCAGCTCACCGCCGCTACCGATGACGAAGGCACGGCCATCTTTGAGGTCGCGCCGCTTTCAGAAGGCTACGTGGACGAGGCGACGCTTCTCGACGCGTATGACTTTAACGGCGGCATCTCCATTAGCATGGCGGGCTACCGCGATGTCGAGATTCCCCTCGCGCGTGTCCAAGGCGGCACCGCCATTACCGCACCCACACGTCCGCTCTCCGATGGCGAGCCGTACTTTCGCCAGCTCACATTCGACGAATGGGACATCCAGTACGCCGACGCCACGTTTATGGCAATGCCAGCGGACGAAGCAGCAAACGATCAGCCCGACACGCACGCTTTTACCGTGCAGGCCCATCTGCCGCAGGGCGGGCAGGCAACGCTGCGCATCAACAAAGTGACGCATGCTGCGGGCAGCTCACCCGAAACCGTCACACAGATCGGCCAGATCAAGGCCAGTGCATCGGGTGCGAATAATCTGGCAACGTTCACACTCGAAGACAAGTTCCTCGATGCGGCATCGGGCCTTCTGGAAGAAGGGTGCAAGCTGCGCTTTGTCCTCGACTATCAGGGCAAAACCTACACGCTCTTCTCCCCCATGGCCGTTGTCACCGCGCCGGCCGCAAAGGCGGAATCGGGCTCGACCACCATCGTTCCCACCACCATGGACCAAGAGATCACTCCGTTTGATTTCCCCGCGGCGTTTCCCGGCATCGGCGGCAATAAGTTCACGTGCTGGATGCCCACATTTCCGATTCTCTTCGATTTCTCGTTTGCTGGATACGTGCTGTTTGGCGGAGGATACAAACCAGCCAGCTATATGAACGATTCGGGCAACCCTGATCCGGAATACTGGAAGAAATCGCCGCGCGAGTCGGGTGCCAAGCAGGCAAACCGCTACCTCGACGAAATGGAGGGGAAGTGGAATCAGTACAAAAGTATGAGTGCCGGTTCGGGCACCGATCCAAGAAACACCAAGCTCCTTCGCCACCATTGCACGCCGCTGTTCACGATGGATATCGCCACACAGCTGTACGGCTCGCTCGCCTACGATTGGGTGGGCAAAACCTGGGGCAACAACAACGACCCCGCATACGGCAATATTAAGGCCCTCTTCCAGGTAAGAACCGACCTCAATTGGACCGAGCAGTTTACCCTAGGACCGGTGCCGTTTTTCCTAAACGTCAACCCCTGGGTGTTGGCGAAGCTGGCGCTCGCCGTGGGTGCCCACACGCACGGCAGCGGCGCCGCGTTTTTTAAAAACATTTCGCTCGACTATTCAAACACGTCGGGCTCGTTCACCATCCAGATCGGGCTTGCTGTCACCTTTGGAGCCGGCGTTGCAGGCGTCGCTTCGTCTGCCGTGCGCGGCGCTGCATCCCTCACGCTGTTCATTG
>CAUADW010000055.1 GCA_958427895.1 uncultured Collinsella sp. | reverse complement strand
GAGAAGATCCTCAAGGCCTGCTACTACGACACCGACATCGATTTCTAATCGACTCTTGTTATCGTAACGAGGGGCTCCGCACGTATCCGTACGGAGCCCCTTTCTTTTTTCTTTTAGAGAATGGGATAGTTATGGCTGCAATTTTCAATAGCCCCAGCAAGTACATCCAGGGTCCGGACGAGCTCGCAAAGCTCGGCTCCTATGTTGAGCCGCTCGGCGCTAAGGCCCTCGTCATCGTGACGCCTTCGGGCAAGAAGCGCGTCGGTGCCAAGATCGAGGGCGGCTTTGCCGAGGCCAAGGCCGAGCTGCTGTTCGATGACTTTAACGGCGAGTGCTCCAAGGGTGAGGTCGATCGTCTGGTTGCGCTCGCGCGCGACAACGGTTGCGACATCATCGTCGGCGTCGGTGGCGGCAAGATCCTCGACACCGCGAAGGCCGTTGCCTACTACCTGGAGTCCCCGGTCATCATTTGCCCCACCATTGCTTCGACCGATGCTCCGTGCTCGGCACTTTCGGTGCTCTACACCGACGACGGCCAGTTCGACAAGTATCTCTTCCTTAAGGCAAACCCCAATATTGTCCTTATGGATACGACGGTTATCGCGGCGAGCCCGGTGCGCCTGACGGTTTCCGGCATGGGCGATGCGCTCGCAACCTACTTTGAGGCCCAGGCGACGCATGATGCCGACGGCGGCACTTGCGCCGGCGGCAAGGGCGGCATGGCCGGCCTGGCGCTCGCCAAGCTCTGCTACGAGACGCTTATGGCCGATGGCGTCAAGGCCAAGGTCGCGCTGGAGAAGGGTGCGCTCACGCCTGCCGTCGAGCACATCATTGAGGCCAATACGCTGCTTTCGGGCATTGGCTTTGAGAGCTCGGGCCTTGCTGCTGCTCATGCCATCCACAATGGCCTGACGATGCTGCCCGAGTGCCACGGCATGTATCACGGCGAGAAGGTCGCCTTCGGCACCATCGTCCAGCTGGTACTCGAGGATGCCCCGACCGAGAAGCTCGAGGAAGTCTTGGGCTTCTGCATTGAGCTGGGCCTGCCGGTCACGATGAAGGAACTTGGCGTTGCCGAGCTTACGCGCGAGCAGGCCATGATTGTTGCCGAGGCCGCCTGCGCACCCGATGACACCATGTGCAACATGCCGTTTGAGGTGACGCCCGAGATGGTCGCAAACGCCATCCTGGGTGCCGACGCGCTGGGCCACTACTATCTCATGGATGAGTAAATCAAGCTAAGGAAGGGGCAAAGCCAGCAGATGACTTTGCCCCTTTTTACTATGGTGCAAAGTGGCCTGTCTCCAATGCACAAGTTGGTGCAGGGGGCAAGTTACTTTGCACCAATCGTTGTTTGATGAAGGGCGGATTCTCGTATGGCGCTTCCCATGGTTTATGGCGGTCCCGGCCGGTATGTTCAGGGGCCGGGCGAACTTTCGCGTCAGGGCAGGTATTTGTCATGGTTGGGCTGCGCTGCTTATGTCTTGTTTGACCAGGGCACCGAGGATCGGCTGTGCAAGCAGATTGTCGATGGATTTCTGGACGAAGATCTAAGTGAGCCGTTCTTTAAGATTTATGACGGTCCGTGTACGGAAGAGGCCGTTGTCGAAATGGCTAAGGAAGCCCAGGCCGAGTATTGCGACATGGTGGTGGGTATTGGCGGCGGCAAAATGCTCGATATCGCCAAAGCAGTAGCGTTTTATGCCGAGCTGCCGTTGTGCGTATGCCCCACGGCGGCTTCGATGGACGGTCCGTGCAGCGCGATTTCGGTGCTGTATCACGAGGATGGGTCGTTCGACCACTACCTGATGCTCGAGAAGAATCCAGACCTGGTCGTGGTCGATACCAACGTGGTCGCGGCAGCCCCACTGCGTATGACGGTCGCTGGCATGGGCGACGCACTGGCAACGTACTTCGAGGCGCGTTCGTGCGCTGCGGCGCACGGTACCAACGAGCACGGTGGCGAGCCGGGGCACTTGGCTCTGGTCGCGGCTCGCGCCTGCTACGACACGCTCATGGAGTGCGGCGTCGCTGCCAAGCGCGATCTCAAAAAGGGACGTATATCGCCGGCGGTTGAGCGTCTGATCGAGTGCAATATTCTGCTCTCGGGCGTCGGCTTTGAAAGCGGTGGCTTGGCGTTGGCGCATGCCATCGCCAACGGTCTGACGATTCTGCCCGAGTGCAAGGCCATGCATGGCGAGGCCGTGGCATTTGGCCTGGTGGTGCAGCTGCGCCTGGAGCGTGCGCCCGAGCTTGATCAGGTGCTCGAGTTTTGCCAGCGCGTTGGTCTGCCGACGACGCTCGAGGAGCTGGGCCTTGGCGAGATTTCCGATGCCGACCTGCAGGGTGTTGCAAATGCGGTCTTTAGAAACGAGCGTAATATGGCCAACGAGCAGGCCAAGGTGACCAAACAGAAGCTCGTGCAGCTCATGTGCGAGGCATAGCTTGGCGCTTGATTGACCTTGTGCAATCGGGGCGGCGATAGGCCATAGGCTATCTGCCGCAAAGATGCTCCGCGTATAATTTGCCCGAGGCGTGGGCCGATAGCGTATCATTATCTCTTGCTTGTTTGCACTGCTCAGGGAGGGGCCGCGCATGGCGCAGGAACACGATCTGTTTGATGACATTATCGAGATCAGCAAGGGTTTCGACTTTCTAAAAAACCCGCTTGGCGGTGTGACCGATGCACTCGATCCGTCGGCGCCACAGTGGAATCCTGCCGACTACAAGGAGCGTCCGCGCGGCAACACCATTCCGTGCCTGACCTGTAAAAACGAGAAGAGCGGCTGCACCGCGTGCATGGACGTGTGCCCGGTCAACGCTATCGAGGTCGAGGAAGACGCCATCGAGATCCTCGACTCCTGTCGCAAGTGTGGCCTGTGCGCCGCTGCCTGTCCGACCGAGGCGATCATCTCGCCGCGCCTGGCGCCTAAAAACCTGTATGACGACATTGTCTCGGCGGCTACGAGCCACGAGACCGCCTACGTCACCTGCACGCGCGCCCTCAAGCGCATGCCGCGCGAAAACGAAGTTGTCGTTGCCTGCGTGGGCGATATTACGGCCGAGACCTGGTTCTCGGTACTGGCGGACTATCCCAACGTGAGCGTGTACCTGCCGTTGGGCGTGTGCGATAAATGCCGCAACATCGGCGGTGAGGACATTCTGGGCGAGGCGATTGCGAAGGCCGAGGAGTGGTCTGGCACGGGTATGGGTCTGGAGGTCGACCCCAAGAGCCTCAAGTGCCATAAGCTTCGCGAGTACGAGCGCAAGGAGTACATGGAAAAGATCGCCCGCACCACGGGCCTTACCGTGACCAAGCTCAACCCGGCAACGGCGGCGCTAGCCTCGGTGACGCAAAAGCTCAAGGCCCATCGCCATCAGATTACCCAGCTGGAGCGCACGCTCAACACCATGTGCGGCACCACGACAACCAAGCGTCGCCGTTCGCTCACGCACGGGCGGCAGCTGGTGCTCTCGACGCTGCAAAACCACCCCGAGCTTGCCAAGAACATACAGGTGAGTACGCCGGAGTGCGATTTTGACAAGTGCACGTCGTGCGGAGAGTGCGTCAATGCGTGCCCCACATCTGCCTGTGACCTGGTGGGAAGCGGTCGCTTTGCGTTGGAGTCCACGTATTGTTTGGGCTGCGGCGCTTGTGCCAAGGTGTGCCCCGAGCATGCGCTCAAGTTGGTTGAGCATGACGCGTCCAATCTGGTTGTCGTCGACCCCGAAGCCGAGGAAAAGGCTGCCCAGAAGGCGAAGGCTCACGAAGAAGCTGAGAAGGTCAAGGCCGAGGCAAAGGCCAAGCTTGACAAGATGCTCGACCAGGTGGAGAAGCTCGCGGACTAGCTAAAAGAGCGTAAATGATGGCCGATGGGACAGGTACTGCCCCATCGGCCAAAAAAGTTGCGGTGGAACAGTTCCTGTTTTGCCCTTAAGCTGGCCATTCTAGGAACTATTCCACCGCAACTAATAGATGGTTAGCTCATGCTGCTTTGGTGGCCGGTTCGACCGGTACCGTTACGCGTCACGGTTTCATGGAGCAAAAAGAACCCGGGGACCTGTTTGGTCTCGGTGTATTCCATAAGGATACCGTCGGCGTTGTAGGTCTGTCCGCGTACAACGCCAAGTGCGTTAAAATCGTCGAGATCGAGCACGCGCGCATCCTCGGGAGTGGGATGCTCGATCGTCACATCGCGTTTGCCCGTGGCAATTTTAATGCCAAGGTCTTCTTCGAGGTAACGATAGATCGAGTCATTGACAATCTCGGGTGTCAGCCCCGGTACTTGTGAGCTTAGGTAATAGGAGTCGTCGGAGCACACGGCTTGTCCGTCTGCATAACGGATGCGTTTGGCGCGTGTGAGCTCACAGCCTTCGGGAAACCCGGTAATCTTGGAGAGCGCCTTGCTGCAGATGAGGAGCTCAAAGACGGTGGTGACAGTCTTGAGCTCAAAGCCTCGGTTGACCGCGATTTCCTTAAAGGTCTCGAGTCCGCCGCCACCACGACTCTTCTCGTCACTGATGTTCCGAATGACGCGCATGCCTTTGCCTTGCTGGGGGAGCACGTAACCATCTGCCGCAAGCATCGAGATGGCGCGACGGACCGTCATGCGCGAACAGTCAAACAGCTGCGTGAGCTCAGTTTCCGAAGGCAGATAACTCTGATAGGCGTATGTGCCGTCGTCAATCGACTGCTTCACGTTGTCATAAATAGTTTGGAAGATGGCTCGCGCCATGACGGTCTCCTAGAGCTGGGTGCGCGAACGACGGGTGAGGGCCGCCCGCGCAGGTGTCAATCGATTTACTTGCTGGGGTCGATTATATATTTACCCATGGCACGCAGGGCCGGGTCTGACAGGATGGCGCCGAGTTCGTCGAGGGAAGCCACCTTGGCGACCATCGAGGATACGTCGAGCCTGCCAGAGTCGATGAGCTCGAGCGCGCGACGCTGCGTATAAGGGTTGATGTAGGACGAGGTGAGCACAAGCTCCTTCTGGAAGACCTCGAAGGGCTTGACGGTGATTGTCTCATCGGGCTTGGTGAGGCCGAACATCATGACCGTAGCCTTGTGGCCGGCGATCTGGATGGCCTGCTCGATGGTGACGGGCTTGCCAACACACTCGATAACGACATCGACGTTGCCGACGCCCTCCTGCTTCAGGCGGGCCGGGACGTCCTCGTGGATGGAATCAATTGCCAGATCGGCGCCGAGTTTGAGCGCAACCTCGCGCTTGCCCTCGACGGGCTCGAGCAAGACGACCTTGGTGGCGCCGGCGTTTTTGGCAAGCTGCATCATGAGCAGACCGATCATGCCACCGCCGATGACGACAACCGTGCTGCCGGGCTTGATGTTGCACATATCGATGCCGTGCAGGCAGCAGGCGACGGGCTCGGTCATAGCACCCTGCTCAAAGCTGGTGTGATCGCCCAACTTGTAGACTTGCTGCATATCGACGGAGCAGTACTCGGCAAAGCCGCCGTTAACGGTGGTGCCGTAACCGGTCATATGCTCGCAGTAGTGGTTGATTCCGTCGCGGCAGGGTTCGCAGCAGCCGCAGGGATGGTTTGGGTCGATGCACACGCGATCGCCCGGTTTAAAGCCAGCGACGTCGCTGCCCACGGCCTCGACAACGCCCGCAAACTCATGACCAAGGATCGTGGGCGGGGTAACGTCGGCTGCACCCTTGTCGCCTTCATAGATATGAACGTCGGTACCGCAGACGCCGCAAGCCTTGACGTTGATCAGAACGTCGCGCTTGCCCACGGCCGGCTTTGTCGAATCCTCGACCCTGAGATCGTGCTTTCCATAGAAGACCGCGCTTTTCATGGTGACTCCTTAACGTGGTGGTGAATGTTGTAATGAAGTATAGGTATGTCTGCAGATATAGACAAGCATATCTAGACAAGTAAAAAAGAAATATGAATTGCAGCTATCACCTATATCAGATTTAGCAGGCGAAATACTGGACATATACCGTTTACGGCCAATAATCAACCGTTTACCGACCGTAGTATTTATACTAACTTGTCTAGATAAGTGATATGATAAAAATAGAAGCGCAAGAAGTCAGGGAAGCGGGCCCACCCGTCCTATTGCACGAGGTACACGCAAACGGCGCGTCTGCGGTCTCGAGTGAAGCCAAAACCGCAGCGCTCCGAATGAAGAGAGGGGGATTCCCCGTCATGATGCAAAAGATACAACGTTTCGGCGGTGCAATGTACACGCCTGCAATTCTTTTCGCATTTTCCGGAATCGTCGTCGGCCTGGGTACGTTGTTTACCACCGAGGCGATCTTTGGCGAGATGGCCACTGCGGGTCATCTTTGGTTTGATTGCTGGAATGTGCTGCTCCAGGGTGGTTGGACGCTCTTTAACCAGATGCCGTTGCTGTTTTGCGTAGCGTTGCCAATCTCGCTCGCGAACAAGCAGAACGCTCGCTGCTGCATGGAGGCTTTGGCCATCTACCTTACCTTCAACTACTTTGTAAGCACAATCTTGGGGCAGTGGGGCCCTGTCTTTGGGGTCGACTACTCTGTCGAGGCGGGCAGCGGTACTGGTCTTGCCACTATCGCAAGCATCAAAACGCTTGATATGGGCATCATGGGCGCGCTTATCATTTCGGGTATTGCCACGATGCTTCACAACAAGTACTTCGACACCGAACTTCCTGAGTGGTTGGGCGTGTTCTCGGGCTCCGTGTTCATCTATATGATCGGTTTCTTCGTTATGGTTCCGGTCGCTCTTATTGCCTGCCTGGTATGGCCGCATGTTCAGGCTGCTATCGCCGCCTTCCAGGGATTCATCCTTTCCGCCGGTACGTTTGGCGTGGGCGTCTTTGCTTTCTTCGAGCGCGTGCTGATTCCTACAGGCCTGCACCACTTTATCTATACGCCGTTCTATTACGACAACGCGGCGGTCAACGGCGGCATCTTTGCCGCTTGGGCTAACATCCTGCCCCAACTGGCTGCCGATCCGAGCATTGCTCTTAAGGATGCCGCACCCTGGGCTGCCTATACCTGCCCTGGATGGACTAAAGTCTTCGGCTCGCTTGGCGTCGCCATTGCGTTTTATATGACCGCCAAACCCGAGCGCAAGCAGCGCGTCAAGGCTCTGCTCATTCCCGTCACCCTTACCGCTATGCTTTGCGGTATTACCGAGCCGCTTGACTTCACCTTCCTGTTCATCGCGCCCGGCCTGTTCGTCGTCCACTGCGTGCTCGGAGCGCTTGGCTGCATGGCTCAAAACCTCCTTGGCGTCGTGGGCATCTTCGACGGCGGCATCATCTCGATGCTCTCGTGGGACTGGCTGCCCCTTTGGGCCGCACACGGTCTGCAGTACGCCATCTCCATCCTTGTCGGTCTGTGCTTTACCGCCCTTTGGGTCGTGGTCTTCCGTTTCCTGATCGTCAAGTTCGACTTTAAGACCCCCGGTCGCGAGGATGACGATGTTGAGGTCGAGCTCAAGTCCAAGGCCGACTACAAGCAAAAGCAGGGCGGTGCTGCTGCTGACAAATCGGTCGCCCAGAGTAAAGATGATGAGCGCTTGGTGCTTGCCGAGAACATCCTCGATCTGCTCGGTGGCGCGGATAACATCATCGATGTAACTAACTGCGCTACCCGTCTGCGCGTTAACGTCAAGGATAAGGGCGTCGTTGCACCCGAGGCTTCCTTCAAGGCGATCGGTACGCATGGCTTGGTGGTCCAAGGTCAGTCGATCCAGGTCATCATCGGCCTTACCGTCCCGCAGGTTCGCGAGAAGTTCGAGAGTCTTCTGAAGTTCGAGACTCTTCTGTAAACCATCGTCCATCGAAACAATCGGCCTTGCAGAGCCGGTATGCACCGCAAGGCCGATTCTAGAGATAAAAAACTCCACTTCTAGGTAACAATTCCAAACCGTGCAGGCCGCGTGCGGGGATGGATTGAGCAAGCGGCCAGAATGAGGAGGACATCATGTCCAAGAAAAACTATGCCGTGACCATTGCCGGCGGTGGCTCTACCTTCACTCCGGGCATCGCCCTGATGCTGCTTGAGGAGCGCGACCGCTTTCCGGTCAACAAGGTGACCTTCTACGACAACAACGCCGAGCGCCAGGAGACCGTGGCAAAGGCCTGCGAGATCTACTTCCACGAGAACGCCCCCGAGGTTGAGTTCAACTACACCACCGACCCCGAGACCGCATTCACCGGGACCGACTTCGTCCTTGCTCACATCCGCGTCGGCCTGTACGCCATGCGTGAGCTCGACGAGAAGATTCCTCTCAAGTACGGCTGCGTTGGCCAAGAGACCTGCGGTGCCGGCGGTATCGCCTACGGCATGCGCTCCATCGGCGGCGTCATCGAGATTCTCGACTACATGGAGAAGTACAGCCCCAACGCTTGGATGCTCAACTACTCCAACCCCGCAGCTATCGTCGCCGAGGCCTGCCGCGTGCTGCGCCCCAACAGCCGCATCATCAACATCTGCGACATGCCGATCGACCTCATGGATAAGATGAGCCGTATGTGCGGCATCAAGGATCGTCGCGAGCTGCAGTATAGCTACTACGGCCTCAACCACTTTGGTTGGTGGAGCAAAATCTACGACAAGGACGGCAACGACCTTATGCCGCAGATTAAGGAGCACATGGCTAAGAACGGCTACCTGGACGGCATCGAGCACGAGGCCGGTAAGGAGCAGCATGTCGAGGAGAGCTGGATTCACACCTTCGGCAAGGCCAAGGATGTCTATGCTGTCGATCCCGAGACGATTCCCAATACTTACCTCAAGTATTACCTGTACCCGGACTATGTCGTCGAGACGTCCGACCCCAACTACACTCGCGCCAATGAGGTTATGGACGGCCGCGAGAAGAAGGTCTTTGGCGCTTGCCGCGACATCATCGCCAAGGGTACGGCCAAAGATGGCGGCTTTGAGCCAGATGTACATGCCAACTACATCGTCGACCTTGCCTGCGCGCTGGCCGAGAATACGCTCGAGCGCTTCCTGCTGATCGTCCCCAACGATGGCGCTGTGCCCAACTTCGACCCGACGGCCATGGTCGAGGTTCCTTGCATCGTCGGTTCCAACGGCTTTGAGAAGATCTGCCAGGGCCCGATTCCGCAGTTCCAGAAGGGTCTCATGGAGCAGCAGGTTTCCGTCGAGAAGCTCGTTGTCCAGGCTTGGGTCGAGGGCAGCTACCAGAAGCTCTGGCAGGCACTCACGCTCTCCAAGACCATTCCTTCGGCGAGCGTTGCCAAGCAGATCCTGGACGAGCTCATCGAGGCCAACAAGGATTTCTGGCCCGAGCTTAAGTAAGGACTGCAGTCTCGAACTCTCACTCATCTTTGCTTCATTTGCGCCGCCGTGGCGTCCGGGTTCGCCCAGATGCTGCGGCGGCGCTATACTTATGCAGTTTGAAGTACCTGTACCAAAAGGAGCTGTCGTGTCCCTTTCCATCGGTATCGTGGGCCTGCCCAACGTGGGCAAGTCGACGCTGTTCACCGCGCTTACCAAAAAGACTGGCCTTGCCGCCAACTACCCGTTTGCCACAATCGACCCCAACGTGGGTATCGTCGATGTGCCCGATAGCCGCCTGCAAAAGCTCGCCGACATCGTCAACCCCGGCCGCATTGTGCCGGCTACGGTCGAGTTTGTCGACATCGCAGGTCTGGTGAAGGGCGCTAACGAGGGCGAGGGTCTGGGCAACCAGTTCTTGGCAAACATCCGCGAGACCGACGCTATCTGCGAGGTCGTGCGCTACTTTAAGGACCCCAACGTCATGCGTGAGGTGGGCCGCACGGGCGAGTTCGTCGATCCCGCCGGCGATGCCGACACCATCATGACCGAGCTCATCCTGGCCGACATGGGCACGCTCGAGAAGCAGCTGCCCAAGCTCGAGAAGGAGGCCAAGCGCGACAAGGAGCTCATGCCCAAGTTTGAGGTCGCCAAGCGCCTGCTTGCCTGGCTCAACGAGGGCAAGCGCGCCGCGTCCATGGAGATGACCGACGAGGAGCGCGCCGCTGCCAAGGGCTTGTTCCTGCTCACCATGAAGCCCATCCTATATGTGGCCAACGTAGACGAGGACATGCTCAACGAGGACCTGGCGCCCATTGATGGCGTCAAGCCGCTGCCGATCTGCGCCAAGATCGAGGCCGAGCTTTCCGAGCTCGATCCCGAGGATGCCGCCGACTACCTGGAGAGCCTGGGCCTGGAGCAGCCCGGTCTGGACGTGCTCGCTCAGGCTGCCTACAAGCTGCTCGGCCTGCAGTCGTTCTTTACGGCTGGCGAGATGGAGGTCAAGGCCTGGACGGTGCGTCAGGGCGCGACCGCCCCGCAGG
>CAUADW010000054.1 GCA_958427895.1 uncultured Collinsella sp. | reverse complement strand
CGTAGCGGGTGGTTTAAAGCTGGCCGCTGCGCGGCCAGCAGACTAAAGTCTTGAACAAAAGCCCCCGCGGCCGAAGCGGACCGCGGGGGCAACAGACCTGCAAGAGTTAACTCAAGTCCTCGCCATTTGATGCAATGACCTTTTGGTACCAGCAGAAGCTGTCCTTTCGGTAGCGATCGAACGTGCCTTTGCCCATATCATCGGCATCGACATAAACAAAGCCATAGCGCTTCTTCATCTGCCCCGTCGAGGCCGACACCAAATCGATACAGCCCCACGGCGTGTATCCCATCAGGTCAACACCGTCCTCGACAATTGCATCGCGCAGCGCAAGAATATGCCTTCGCAGGTAATCAATATGATACGCATCGTGGACTTTGCCGTCTTCCAGCGCATCGAGTCCGCCCACACCGTTCTCGGCGATAAAGAGCGGAAGATGGTAACGATCGTGGTAGCCGGCAAGCGTCACGCGCAAACCCAGCGCATCGATCTGCCACTTCCAGGCAGTCTCTTTATCCTTGAGGTACGGATTGCGCAACGTCGGGAACACGTTGCCCTCCGCCTTCTCGGCGATCACCTGATCATCGGCGCACACCAAGCGCGAGCAATAGTACGAGAACGAGATGAAGTCGACCGTATGCTCTGCCAGATACTCCGTATCGCCCGGCTCAAAGGGCACGTGAACACCCTCTTTCTCGAGTGCACGCAGCTTCCAAGCAGGATAGGCGCCCGCAGCCATCACGTCTGTGTAGAAGTAGCGGCCGCGGTCCTCCTCATACGCAAGCCATACGTCCTCGGGCGCACAACGGTACGGATAGGTCGCACCGGCAGCGACCATGCAACCCACCTTGTTTGCGGGATCGATCTTGTGCAGAATCTCGACAGCGCGAGCGCTCGCCATAAACATATGGTGCGAGAACGCCGCAGTCACGGCTGCACGGTCACGCTCATCCTCGAGCGTGACACCCGCGTTGAGATAGGACAGCGCCACGCTGTTGATCTCGTTGAACGTAAGCCAATAACGCACGAGGCCCTGGTACGCGCGTCCGACGGTCTCGACGTAGTGCGCATACCGCTCGATCATCTCTCGGCTTTGCCAGCCACCATAGCGCTCGACCAGAGCCAACGGATAGTCGTAGTGCGACAGCGTCACAAGCGGCTCGATTCCATGCTCGCGCAGCGCCTCGAATACCTGACGGTAAAACTCCAAGCCCTCGCCGTTGGGCTCGGCCTCCATCCCTGTGGGAAAAATACGGCTCCAGCAAATTGAAAGACGCAGGCACTTAAAGCCCATCTCGGCAAAAAGCTCGACATCCTCGTGCCAATGATGGAAGAAGTCGTTGCCCCAGCGGCATGGATACAGCCTGTCCGGATCGTCCACGGGCTTTTGCCTGCCAAACATTACATCCCAGCGGTCGGAACCCTGTGGGATCAGGTCGGAGTGCGACATGCCGCGGCCGCCCTCGTTCCAGCCCCCTTCGGCCTGGTTGGCGGCGAGGGCACCACCCCACAAAAAGCCCTCGGGCATACCGGCGGCAGACGTTCTGTCAAAGTAACTCATGCTACTCAGCATCCTCGGCAGAAGCTGCCGCGGCGTTCTCCTGCTCCTGAGCCAGGAGCTGGTTATCGTACACCTTAAAGAACGGGTACCAGACCACAGCCATGACCACGATCAAAACGATCGTAAACACCCAGATGCGCGGGTCGAGGCACTGGACAAAGCCCTGAACGAAGATGGGGAACGTGCCGCTCACCAAGATGTAGAAGTTAGAGACAAGACCCAGTGAGACCGCACCCCAATACAGCAGGGCCGAGATCATGCCGCCTAGCACAAACGGAATCATGAGGATCGGGTTGAAGATGATGGGCGCGCCGAAGATCGCGGGCTCGGAGATACGGAAGAAGCTCGGCACGATCGATGCCCTGCCAAATGCCTTGAGCTGCTGCGACTTTGCCCTAAACGCGCAGAGCGCCACAAAAGAGAACGTATTACCCGTGCCGCCGATGAGGTTGATGGCCAACGACATGAGCACCGGGTGGAACTCAAGCGGCTGCCCGGCAGCATAGAGCGAGGCGTTGGCGGCAAAGGCGGCAAGCGAGACCGGGGCGGTGATGGGCATTACGATCATGTTGCCGTGGACGCCAAAGCACCAAAACAGCAGCGTCATGAAGCAGATAAGCAGTGCGCCGGGCACAGAGTCAACTGCGACGGAAAGCGGGGCAGCGAGCAGCTTCTCGATAACCGAGGGGATGGACAGCGCGGGATCGACCATCTGGATCAGCAGGTTGCCGCCAAAGAAGATGAGGATGTTGGCGAGCATAGGTACGATGGCGCCAAAGGTTTCGGACAAAAACGGCGGCACGCCATCGGGCATCTTGATGGTGATGCCCTTGGTCTGGCAGAAGCGCGTGACCTCGACGGAGACCAAGGCAACGATGATGGCGGTAAACAGGCCCTGCGCACCCAGATAGGTGCAGGGGACCGCCTGGAGCACGGACTCGTCAGCAAGCTGGTAGTAGGACGACGGCGCCGCGGCGATCAGGAACATCACCAGCGAGGTCATGCCGGCGTTAAGCTTGGGCATCTTGTAGGTGCCCGCCAGGTTATATGCGATTGCGAACGTCACGATCACCGACAGTATGCCCATCGTCATATTGAAGGGGATGAGCAGCGTGAGCTTATTGGCCGTCGCAAAATCGAGCCAAGGGCCAAAGACGGACCAGAACCCGCCCTGCGCCACCAGGTCGGCCGTGACCGGCGGGTTGGCGAGGATCATAAAGACGGCAGATACCAAGATGAAGCTGATCGCGCTCATAAAGCCCTTTTGCATGGAGGCAAAGTGGCGCTCGGTGCCGCAGAAATTGGCGATAGGGGTCAGTTTTTCCTGAAGCAGGGTCATGAACTTCTCCATGGTCGCCTCCTAACCCAACAGCGACTGGGCGAGTGCCAGCACGTTGGCGGCGTTGCCCATGCCGTAGTCCTGTGCGGGGATGACCGCGGTCGGCTTACCGCTCCCCTGCTTGACGGTGTTGAGCTGGTAGGACACCTGCGGCCCCAAGAGCAGCACGTCATAATTGGCGCACGTCTCCTGATACTCGCCGATACCCACCGCATCGATATCGAGCTCGATGCCGTTTTGCTCCGCATATTTCTCGAGTTTCTTCATCAGAATGCTTGTAGACAGACCAGCTGCGCAAACAAGAAGGATCTTCATAAGGGATTCCCTTCGCATTGATTGGTTGGATAGTCACCGCACGCCGCTAGGCGTTCTTGGTTGCAGTGCACTCATACAGGCAGATCAGCTCCTGCACGAGCTCCTGAGCAAGCATGGAGCACATGAGGTGGTCCTGAGCATGGACCAGCAACACATCCACCGACAGATGCTCGCCCGCTGCCTCAGTCGAAAGCAGCTGCGTTTGGATGTGGTGAGCCTTGATTCCCGCATCCTTTGACTGCTTCATGAGTTTGGCGGCGGCGTCAAAATCCCCCGCTTTTGCCTTTTCAAGGGCTTCGAAGGCAAGGCTGCGTGCCTCTCCCGCCGCAGCGACCAGCTGAAACGAAACCATCTCGGTTCCCTGATCGTCCATAACGGTCTCCTCTCCCGTGATGTTTGGTTTGTACTTGAATATTCGAAACGCCTATCTCCCGCCCGCAATCCTCGAGGTTTATTGCAGGTAGACAGACAGGGTTATCGACAAAAGAAGTCTTAAGCCGTATGCGCTTGCACAAGCGCCATCAGCTCATGCCAGGACCGGCGCTCGCGTAGGCGCTCGACCCCCTGGCGGTCCATAAAGATCTCGGCGAGCAGTGAGCTCAAGATCCGCGCCTCATCGCCGCCCGACCGGGCAAACGACACCATAAAGACGATATCGACCTCATGGCCGTATTCGTCCCAAAGAATGGGATGTTCGAGCAGGCCCACGGTAACAAAGGCCTCGGCGCTCAAGGGATGCATCCCATGGGGCATGGCTACCCCATTGCCAAACGAGGTGGCACTCGCGCTCTCGCGCTCGGCGACCTCTTGGGCAAACTGGGCATCGACACGGCCGCTCTCGACGGCGCGCTCGGAGAGATATCGGAGAACGGCCTGCTTCGACGACGCCTCAACGCGGTTGAAGAACAGGGCACGGCTAAAGAAAGAGCTTACGGAGTCCGATTGCGCAGTGTCGTCGCTCAGCACCTTGCGGATAGCGTTGACATCGCTCGTCTCCAAGAAGAAATCGGCCTCGCGGACGGGCACGGGCAACTTGACGTTGAGCGGCACCGTTGTGAACACGTAGTCGATGTGCGAAAAATCGAACGTTCCCACGCGGGCGACATCGCATGTCTCAATCGAATCGATATACATGCCAAACTGCTTGCGGTACTGGTGCTCGAGCATACGGGCGCTTCCCGCTCCCGAGGCGCACACGATCAGGATGCGCTTGCGACGCGGCTGGTCGGCTTGCTGCTCGAGGGCCAGGGCAAATGCCATGGCGATGTAGCCGAGCTCTTCATCAGAGGGCTGGCTGCCAAAATGACGCTCGAGTACCTGCGAGGTGCCAGCTGCCATCGAATAGGCCAACGGAAACCTCGTCTTGATATCGGGCAGCATGGGGTTATCCATATGCATGTGATATTCAAGGCGATAGCCCAGAGGGCCGATATGCCGAGCAAGGTTCATGCGAAGTTCAAGATCGCCGCTAAAGTCAAACCTAAACTCATCGTTGACCGCACGTACCATCTCGGAAGCAATCTCCCACATCTCGTCCGAGATAACGGCAGAGCCCTTCTCGGGCACGCCCGTGCCCCTGCCGAGCAAATGGATTGCGATAAAGGCAACCTCTTCTCGGGGCATGCTCACGCCCAGGGCATCCTTGATGTTTGCGGCAATCTGGAAAGCCGCGGCGTATTCGCGCGTTCCCTCCAGTTTTTGAACGTCCGATTCTGCAGCTGGGACATAGCAGCCCTGCTCGATGCGGCCAAGAGCAATGTAAAGATGCATGATGAGATTGCGGGATGCCAGCGAGCTCACCGTGACGGGCGAGGCCGTCAGGGCATCGTCCACACATGCGGCGATGGCCCGCAGGCGCTCGGCGAGCTTTGCATCGTCGGTGTCGGGCAACACGGGCCTCACCAGCGAGGCCAGGCACAGGCGCCGTTGTGACTCCCCGCCCGCAACGCGGATTCCGTAGCGTGGGCGCTTTTCGAGCGTTAAGTCAAATTGGGCGAGTTTCTGCTCTACCAGACGCATGTCATTGGACAGAGTCCGCGCCGAAACGTAGAGTAAATCCGCATACTCCTCAATCGTCACCCACTGGGACCGCATGAGGAGGTCGTTAAGAAGGAAGGACACACGGCCATCGCGCGTATCAGGAATGCCCGGATGGGCCAGAGCCGCACCGTCTAGCAAGCGAGCAAGCTCATCTGCACGTGCAACATCGATACGATACTGCCCCTTGCTGCCAACGATGCGTGCAACCCCTGCAAGGCTGTCGTTTGCGCGATGGATATAGTTTCTCACGGCGCGCTCGCTTACCTCGAGACGCTTGGCAAGTACCGCGACAGCGACAGGCTGAGCGTCCTCGATCATATTTACAAGCTGCTTGACGCGAGCATCCATGTCCTCCTCCTTTCCCTGCGTCTAGTCTAACGCGGTAAAGAATGACACTCCACGTCGCGCTCGTTCCGCCAACTCGGAACAGGTTGCGGGGAGTCCAGCTGAGCTATGGAGAGCCTGGGGAGAGGGCCCGAAAGCAATGCGTCGGTGTGAGATGCGCTTTCCGCAGTCATTGGGGACAGATTTAAATTAGTAGTCATTGAGGACGTTCTTGTTTGACTAGTCGTTTAAGAACGTCCCCAATGACTACTCACCCATCGGGGACTAGGTGAATAGCAAAAGCCCCGCAGTCGGAGCGGACTGCGGGGCTCATGAAGAGAGGCTAGTTTGTGGGCGTCTTGCCTGGCGCCCACGAGAGAGGCAACAGAGTAGAGACTACTCGTGGATGCGGGTGCCGGAGAGGCCGGCCATGGTCTCGGCAGCCTTGTCCAGAGCGCCGATGATGCAGGTGCGGCCCTTGCGGGAACGAGCGAATTTGATGGCAGCGCGGACCTTGGGCTCCATGGAACCCTTGCCGAACTGGCCCTCGTCGGCCAGGCGCTCGGCCTCGTCGGCGGTGAGGTCCTCGAGCTCCTCCTGGTTGGGCTTGCCAAAGTTGATGGCGACATGCTCAACGGCGGTCAGCAGGAACAGAACGTCGGCGTCGCAGTCCTCGGCCAGCAGCTCGCCGCCCAGGTCTTTGTCGATGACGGCGGGGACGCCCTTGTAGCAGCCCTTGTTCTCATAGTCGCGGACGACGGGAATGCCGCCGCCACCGCAGGCGATGACGATGAACTCGTTGTCGAGCAGATTGAGGATGGAGTCGGCCTCGACGATCTTCTTGGGATCGGGGGAAGCGACGACGCGACGCCAGCCGCGACCGGAATCCTCGACGAAGACCTTGGAGGGATCCTCGGCCATGAACTCCTTGGCCTGCTCCTCGGTGTAGAAGGGGCCGATCGGCTTGGTCGGGTTCTTGAACGCGGGATCGTCCGGGTCGCACTCGATCTGGGTGACGACGGTGGCGGCGTGCCAACGCTTATAGCGCTTGTGCATCTCGCGGCCAATGCCCTGCTGCAGGTGATAACCAATGTAGCCCTGGGACATGGCGCCGCACTCGGGCAGCGGCATCTCGGGGGTGCCGATGGCGTCGTGGGCAGCGGCGAAGGCGTTCTGGATCATGCCAACCTGCGGGCCGTTGCCGTGGGTGATGATGATCTCGTTGCCCTGCTCGATCAGGCCGAGGAGAGCGTGAGCGGTGTTACTCACGGCCTCGATCTGCTCAACGGGGTTGTTGCCGAGGGCGTTGCCGCCAAGGGCGACGACGATACGATCGGGCTTGCCAAGAGGCTTAGACATTGCTGGAATCCTTTCTGTAAAAGGCCTACAACCCATTAATAACCCGCGCCCGTGCGATACGCGAGTTTATTAAGGTTTATATTCTCTTTATCGCTCATTTTATTCATTTTGAAAATAGTTGAACGGTGAACGGTCGCTTTTACCCGCTCAGCGTAAAGAAACCCAGCTCAAGCATATCTACGTCATTTACGTGCAACTTTATTTTAATAGAGCAGGGATTAGACCAGATTATGCAAACTATATCTTTGCTAAACATAAAATAGGCAGCGCAAAATCTTACTCGCACTATACGAGATTCTATGCACTTATTGGACGAGTATGCAGCCCTGCAATAACATGGCGTTTTTCATCCAACTTAAGGAATAGACGAGTGCCTTTGCCGCGCGTCGGCCGGCAGCCGGCGAGCCGTCTCGTCGATCGCCGCTTCCAGAAAATCAAAAACTGATATTGCGCGCGCAATTGCGGCATGGTACTTTAGCGAAGAACAGCGCGGGCTGGGGCGACAGAGATCTGTCGTGAAGTTTGGGTTCGGCGACCCCGCCGCTGTCTTCTCCTTATCCGCCAGCGAGCCCCTTGAGCGACGGATTGAGGAGGTCCTTACTATGACAAAAATGCTCAAGATCACGCTGAATGGCGAGACGTTTCTCGCCGACATGCTCTGGGACAAGGCTCCCGAGGCATGCAAGCTGTTCGAATCGTCCTGTCCGGTCGAGTCACGTATCTTTTCGGCCAAGATCTGCGATGCCGAGGTAACCTATCCCGTATCGGGCCCCATCGCCAATTACGAGCACATCGAGAACCCCGTCTTTCACGAGCCGGCGGGCGCCGTGAGCTGGTATGGCGGATGGTCGTCAATCTGCATCTTCTTTGACGTGTGCGAGCCCTTTGGCACCTGCAACATGTTCGCCCGCATCTGCGAAGCCGACCGCGAGCGCTTTGCCGTTGCTTGCCGCAATGTTTGGGACAACCAGGGCATGCACATCAAAAACGAAATCGTCGAGATCGAAGCAGAGGCCTAAAGATGATGGATATCAACACCCTGCTCGCACTCGACCTTGCCGAGTACACCACTGCACTTGAGGCCCTCGCCGACCAGATGATGCTTGAGGAACCACGCGATATCGACTACATGCGCCGCCGCAAGCTCGACACAGGCCGCGAATTCGCCGTCTGGAACTTCACCGTCGGCTACTGCATGAACGCCGCCGACGCCCTCTCCCTCCTGCGAGCCCAGGCCAACGAAAACGCCAACGACGGCACCGCCGACCTCGCAACGATCAACAACAGCGCCGCGCGCCTGTGCGACTGGTTCTCGGGCGCCTTCGACGTCACCGGCAAAATGGATGACACCACGGCAATCCTCGCCCACAGCCGCGACCTCTACGCCCAGGTAGAGACTCACGAACAGTTTGCAGCCCTCACCCGCGCCACCGAGCGCTATCTGGTCCAGCTCCAATTTTGGGTCGACCGCCAGATTCCCTGGCCGGCCATTAGCGACCTCGTCCACGGCTACCGCCTACGCACGGAGTCCGGCGAGACAAGGTAACCAAGCAAGCAGCACCGACAACACCCCACCATCGGGATCCAAAGTAAGAATCAGAGGGCTGGAGACGCACCCAACAGCGTCCCCAGCCCCTTCGCAAAGTAGAGCACTGTTTCAGTGGCTTTGAGGCCTATTCGAACCTTTTCTATCTCCCAATTTTTGTATATTTACGACAATATTATCTGCCAATTTTTGTATGATTTTAGGCGATTCTATCTGTCAATTTTTGTCATTTGGGGGTTTAATGCTACGCCGTAAGGTCACTGATAGGCTTTTGAGCTGGAAGAATAACTCCAATAAGGCATTACTCGTTACTGGTGCGCGTCAGATTGGCAAGAGCTATGCGATTCGCGCGTTTGGAAAAAGCAACTACGCTTCGTATTTTGAGGTCAATTTACTACTCGATGTCGAAGCAAGGAATGCACTTGTTGGCGCAAAGAACTCCGTTGACTTTATCAACCGCGTAGCCCTTCTTGCGGATGCGCCGCTTGTTGAGGGCGATACGCTTGTCTTTGTCGATGAGATTCAGGAGTATCCGCAGATCGTTACACTCATGAAGGCGTTGGTCGAGGATGGGCGCTTTAGCTATGTCTTCTCGGGGTCTATGCTTGGGACTGAGTTTAAGGGGATCTCTTCTTTTCCGGTGGGGTATGTAGAGCACATTGTTATGCGCCCGATGGATTTTGAAGAGTTTTGTTGGGCAAACAGCGTAAGCGAGAATGTGCTTGCAGGCATTCGCAGCTGCCTTGTCGAGAAACATCCTGTCGAAAACTATATTCATGAGGCGATGCTCAAGAACTATAGAGCCTATATCGTTTGCGGCGGCATGCCGGAGGTCGTTCAGAATTATATTGATTCGGGTTATTCGCTCGTGAGCACACGTGAGCTTCAAACTCAGCTGGTCGATCAGTACAAAAGCGATATCTCAAAATATGCATCGACTCGAGCGTTTAACGTTCGGTCGATTTTTGAGCAAATTCCCGTTCAGCTTGAGGCGGAGTCTCATCGCTTTGTTGTTTCGTCTCTGGGTGAGGGAGCTCGCCTTAAAAAATATGAGCAGGATTTCCTGTGGCTTGTTAACGCAGGTGTTGGATTGATGGTCGCCAGGGTGACGGAGCCACGGAGTCCTCTCAAGAGGACGGAGAAAACGACAGCCTTCAAACTATACGAGTCTGATACAGGCATGCTCGCATCGCGATACCCCGGCAGCACTGCACGCGCTGTCTATCTTGATATGAAAACTCCCAACCTTGGTGGTCTCTATGAGAACGTGGTCGCGCAGGAACTCGTTGCCCTCGGGGCGGATGCATGGTACTACCAAACGCGTGAGGTCGGTGAAGTTGACTTTGTAATCGAAGGCGCCCACGGGCATGTTGTCCCAATCGAGGTCAAATCGGGCAAGAAAGTTCGAGCGCACGCGGCCCTCGATCGTCTGATGAGTGTGGGCGAGTACAAAATTCCCGAGGCCGTTGTACTAAGCCACGAGAATCTCAGCAAAGAGGGCAAGGTTCTGTACGTTCCAATCTACATGACGTTTTGTCTCGATGAGTTTATGGAAAAGGATGACCCCAATAACGATTTCTCGTTCGCGCCCATATCTCTCTAGCCATTTGAATCTGCAATCCAGCCACGCCCTCCATCCATCCCCAAAGTGACGCGTGGTTTCGCGGCAAAGCCGCGAAACAGCGAAGGGGACAAAAGGCCCCCACAGCCACGTCATCCATTCAGCCACACAATCAGAGGACGTAGTCGTAGCAGGATCTGAGGGCTGACCTTCGCGGACACTCCGCAGGACGAAAGAACCCCCGCCGCACATAGTTGAACTGCACCCCAAAACTTGGACGGCTTAAATAAGAACTACGCCGCAAGGGACT
>CAUADW010000053.1 GCA_958427895.1 uncultured Collinsella sp. | reverse complement strand
ATGCCTCCGTAGCTCAGGGGATAGAGCACCGCTCTCCTAAAGCGGGTGTCGTGCGTTCGAATCGCACCGGGGGCACCAGAAGAAATTGCAGGTCAGACGGTATAAATCGTCTGACCTGCTTCTGTATAGATAAGGCTAAATAGACGATAGAGGGGTGAAAAAGGGGTGAAAGAAAGTTCTATGATGAAAACAGCTCGCCTACATATTTCACTCCGATATTTCACCCAAATATCCGGTTTTCAACCCTTTCCACAGTCTGCGGGCTTATAAGAAGCCCTTCGGCCATGGAAAGCGTTGAAAACCTAGGGTGACGTTGCTGTGAGATGGGCGAGTTTCCAACAGCCCCCGGCGTCTTCGGGTTTCGCCTGGGACCCTGCGACACCGGGGACCGTCGAAAACTCGCCCTTCCGCTTGGGAGAGGGCTTTTACCCCTTAAAATTGTCCGAAAGTGACAACGACGCAGGAGGTCCGGTATGCCTGCCAGCAAGAAAGAGGCAAAAGAGTTCGTCAAGCGGTGGCAGAAGCGCCTTGCCGCCATCCCCGCGGGCTCCAACAACGAGCAGCAGGACACGCAAAAGTTCTGGGTCGACCTGCTCATCAACGTCCTGGGCATCCCGTCCAACACCATAGACAGCTTCGTTGACTTCGAGCGGAAGGTGAGAGGCCGTCGCATCGACGTGTTCGTCTCTGACCACAACTTCCTCTGCGAGCAGAAGTCGTGGGGCATCGACCTCGATAAGCCCGAACCCAGGAACGGCGGCATGGAGACGCCGCTCCAGCAGGCCATGTGGTACGCGCGGCACCTGCCGTACTCCGAGCGCCCCCGCTGGGTGATGACGTGCAACTTCGGGACCTTCCGTCTCTATGACCTCGACAACGAGCGGCCCGAGGACACCGTGCAGGAGTTCTCCCTCGAAGAGCTCCAGGACAGCCTGTACCTTCTCTCCTTCCTGACCTCCAACGAGACGAGCCGCCTGCACAAGGAGCAGCAGCTCTCCATCGAGGCCGGGGCCTACGTCTCCAGGCTCTACGATGCCCTCGCCAAGCAGTACCACCACATCGAGGAGAAGGACGAGCGCGCGCAGGAGGAGCAGCGCTCGCTCAACGTGCTCATCACCCGAATCATCTTCCTGCTCTACGCCGAGGACGCCGACCTCCTGCAATCGCACCAGGCGTTCGGTAGGTACTGCGAGGGTGACCCTGCCAAGCTCCGCCGCAAGCTGGTGGACCTGTTCGAGGCGATCGACACGCCCTTAGAGCAGAGGGACGAGTACATGGACGAGGACCTCGCGGCCTTCCCCTACGTGAACGGCGGTCTGTTCGCCGACTCCTCCATCATCGTCCCACAGATGACCCCGGAGATTCTCGAGGCCATCACCGACGCGTCCCAGGACTTCGATTGGCGCGAGATCTCGGGCGTCATCTTCGGCGGCGTGTTCGAGGGCACGCTGAACCCCGAGACGCGCCACGCCGGGGGCATGCACTACACGAGCGTCGAGAACATCGAGCGCTGCCTCAAGCCGCTCTTCCTCGACGAGCTGTGGGACGAACTCCACGAGGCCGAGGGCGAGAAGACAGCTGCCAAGCGCAAGCAGGCCCTGGCGAGGCTGCACGACAAGGTGGCCTCCATCACCATCGGAGACCCGGCATGCGGCTCGGGCAACTTCCTTACCGAGGCGTACCGGCAGCTGCGCACCATCGAAAACCGAATCATCGAGGACGAGCTCAGCGAGGAGACCGGCAACGCGGGGCAGACGTCCCTCGTCGTTGCGCAGGACAGCCCTGTCCGCGTGTCCCTGGACCAGCTGTACGGCATCGAGATAAACGACTTCGCCGTCTCGGTCGCCAAGACCGCCCTTTGGATCACCGAGGAGCAGATGCTCCGAAAGACGCAGGAGATATACGTCGACTACGACTTCGACTTCCTGCCGCTCAGGAGCCTCAGCAACCTCCATGAGGGCAACGCCCTCAAGACCGATTGGTCCGAGGTGTTCCCCGATGACCTCACGTACCTCGTGGGCAATCCGCCCTTCCTTGGGGCCCGTAACCAGTCCAAGGAGCAGAAGGCGGAGCTCCTTGAGGTCTTCGACGGAGCGAAGAACGCAGGCAACATCGACTACTGCGGGGCCTGGTACATGAAGGCCGCGAGGTTCACGCAGGGAAAGCGCACGCGCTGCGCCCTGGTCTCTACCAACTCGATATGTCAGGGCGAGCAGGTCGCCAACCTCTGGAAACCCCTGCACGACCTGGGTATCCACATCGACTTCGCGCACAACACCTTCCGCTGGGACAACGAGGCTGCGGACAAGGCACATGTGTTCTGTGTCATTGTCGAGTTCTCCCGCGAGTCGGGGACCAAGACGCTCTTCTACCACGCGACCCCGGACAGCGACGAAGAACAGATTCCCACGGCTCGAATCAATGCGTATCTGAAAGACGCTCCGGACGTTTTTGTCTACAGCAGAAGTAAGCCATTATCAGATGTTCCAGAAATGGGAATAGGCTCCCAGCCTATAGACGACGGCAATTACCTTTTCACTGATGAGCAGAAAATCGAATTCTTGCAAAGTGAACCTGGTGCAGAGAAATTCTTTCACAAGTGGCTTGGATCACAAGAATTTATCCGTGGCAAAAGCCGTTGGTGTTTATGGCTTGGGAACGCAAATTGGGATGAGCTAAAGAATCTGCCTAAATGCAGGGAAAGGGTTGAAGCGGTACGCCGGTATCGGCTCAAGAGCAAGAGAAGTCAGACCGTTAAAGCTGCGGAGTGCCCTGCCCATTTTGGAACTGAAATCCTGTCGGACACAGATTCAATCTTGATACCAGAGGTTTCATCAAGCCGAAGGCGATACATCCCAATGGGGTTCGTCGATGCTGAGGTCTTTTGTAGCAATAAAGTTCGTCTTATCCCAAATGCAACTCTCTATCAATATGGGGTGTTGCAGTCCCAATTTCATAATGCATGGGTTAGGGTCGTGACCGGAAGACTGAAAGATGATTATCAGTACTCGGCTGGTATTGACTACAACAACTTCGTCTGGCCCGAGCCCACGGAATCCCAACGCGAGGAAGTCGAGCGCTGCGCCCAGGCCGTGCTCGACGCCCGGGATGCCCAAGAAGGTGCGACGCTCGCGGACATGTACGATCCCAAGAACGAGACGTTCTTCCCCGAGCTGATGGCGGCGCACAAGGCGCTCGACACTGCCGTTGAGGCCGCCTATGGCGTTGATTTCGGCGGAGACGAGGAGAAGATTGTCGCCCACCTCTTCAACTTGTACGCCGAGAGGGTCGGGGTGTAGCAATCGGCCTTGCGGCCGATGGGTCCCGCTTATGGGCGGGACCCCCGCGACGCGCGGCGTCGCTCTCGCTGCGGCTTCCTGGCAACGCTCCCCAGGGTCGCGTTTCGTCCGCCTCCGCTCACACCGGCCCCACCCGGCGAACGGCTGCGCTCGATGGCTTCCAGAAGTCGCCATCGCTCCGCCGTGGTCGCCGGGCGGGGCCTCTCGCGTCGGGTCGCCGAGCGCCGTCGTACGACGCTCCCCATGGGTCGCGTCTCCTCGGCGTCGGCTCAACCGTCGCTCACCTGCCCGGGCTCGCGTTGCCTCGGCAACCGGTTCGCTCCGTGCAGGCAAGATATGGATTCCGTTGCACGGAATCATCTTGCCCACCTGCGGCGGGGCGCCGAGCCGCTCCGAGGTCGCTCTCGCCGAAGGGCTAAAAGAAAGGGCCGGGACGCCTGTTGCGTCCCGGCCTCAAGAGATCAGTCGTCGCGCCCGTTCTGATTCTCCAGCGCCTTTCGCTCAAGCTCCCAGAACGCCCGCATCGCCGTCGCTATCCCGCGCAGCGTGAAGCGGACGGTGATGCCGGTCGAGCGGTCGACGGCGAAACCGAGCCTTCCGCCGTTGACCTTCCTCACGGCCCCGAGCGACTTCGAGGGGAAGCGGTACTGGAGGCTCCCGCCCTTGGACTCGGCGAGCTCGATGCCGTCCCGCCTGAGCCGCCGCTCAAGCTCGCCCATCCGGTCGGGGCAGTCGCGCATGCGCCCGACCTCCTCGATCCGGCGGGCGACCGCGACGCGAACGCGGGCGTTCTCCGAGCGCTCGGCCTGCCCCTTTCGGGCCATGTCGCGCTCGGCCCTGCCGGGTTGCCTCGCGTGGACGCGCGAGTTGGCCTTGCCACGCTCAAGCTGCCTGAGGCCGTATCGCTCGTCCAGGGCACGGACGGTCTTCACCCGCGCCTTTGCCGCCTTTCGCGCGGGGCCCTCGTCGAGTCTCCGCCCGGTCTCAAGGTCGCTGCGGTTGATGCCAAGGTGCACGGCGTAGCGGTCGATGGCGTCGGTGCGGCAGCGCTCGCGGTGCAACACCATCACGACCTCCTGGTTGGGGTAGCGCTCGGCCGCGTACTCCCTCGCGTAGCGCATGCACATCTCCGGCGTCATCTTCCCGCCGTTGAGGTCGCACTCGTCGGGGAGGAACCCGAGTATCTGGTGCTGCATGTAGGTGCACCTGGCACCGGCCTTGCCGGGCCTGTCGTGGCCCATGGCCTTCCTTGTGTCCGCCATCTCCTGAAACCAGCGGTCTTCGTCGATGATGTTCTGCGTGCCGTGGGCGAGCGCCTTTTCGCGGTCCCATGAGAGGTAGTCCCTGAGGCGGGAAAGGTGCCTCTCGCTGCAGACGCTCATCTGCTTTATCGCCGTCATGGTCGCCTCCTAATCGAGCGAGAGCCCACTGAACTTGCCGTCACCCGCGTCCCCGGTCCCCTTCTCGGGATCGGGCCACTCGGGGCACCAGGTGGGGGCCTCCTCGCGCATCTTCTCGGTGGCGGAGGCATCGAGCCGCCGCTGGTACGTGCGACGCCTCTCCGCCTCGTGCTCGGGGGTTCCGAGGTCGAAGTGCTCCTTCGTTGGCGTGTTGGTGCAGTCCGTGACGGGGGAGCGGAAGACCCCTGCGCGGCACGCGGGCATCCCGTTGTCTGCGTGCTTCACGACGATGATTCCGTCCCGGTCCGGGGCCATGCCGCGCCATTCCCAGGTGTGTATCACATCGTCTGCGCTCTCGCTGTAGGACGTCGAGGAGGACGTGCCCGACGCGGCCCTGCCGCTGCTCGTGCCCTGCGTGTGGCGCGTGGTCTTGCCGATGAGCTCGGTGAAGTACCGGCGATCCTCCTCCTCTGCGAGCTTCATGGCGATCTTCACACCGCAGTTCGCGAGGATCTTCCTGCGGCCGTCTCTCTCGCCATACTTATTGAGCTGGGATACGCCCTGCGTCGCGCCGACCCAGAACATGCCGTAGCTGCGCGCCAGACTGAGGAGGGCGGGCAGGCACTCGACGCGGGGGAGGTTGCCCCACTCGTCGCCGAGTATCTGCACGGGGCGGGGGAGCCTGCCGCCGTTCACGTCCGCGACCGCCTGGACCGAAGCCCAGAGCTGCGAGAGGAATATCGCCGCGATGCAGTTGTAGGGTGAGCCCTCGTCGAGCACGTGGAGGAAGACGGCGCTCTTCTCCGTGAGTACCGTTTGCGGGTCGATGTCGGAGCCGGAGGTCATCCAGGCGACCGGGGCGGAGGAGAACGGGCGCAGGGCGACCTTGAGCGTCGAGAGTATGCTCCTGAGCTCGTTGCCGCCGGAGGATATGAACTGGGACGCCCTTCCCTTGGCGGGGTGTCCGCTTGGCAACGAGCGGAAGACGGTTTTCAGGGGCTCGGATGGGTCGTCGCCCTCTGCCTCGGTACCGCGGTCCAGGACCTCGCAGACGGTCGCGAGGTGCTTTGATTCCTCGGGACACTCGTCGGACATGGAGACCAGCAGGACCAGGGCCGAGAGCAGGCCCCTGGCCGAGGCGGTCCAGTGCGAGCCTTTGCCTTTCTCGTCGTCCTGCACCACGAGTTCCGCGATGGCGTCCGCCGCCTGCTCGGCTTCCTGGTCGCGTCCCTCGGCATGGAGGTCGAGCACCTGTTTGAGGGGGTTGAACCTCTGTCCCCTATAGGGGTGCTGCGTGTCGAGCAGCAGGACGCGGTAGCCGCGACGGGCCAGCTCGTCGCCCGTGAGCTCTATGAGCTCGTTCTTCACGTCGGAGACGACGAGGGTCGCGGGCTCGGAGCCGTTGGAGGCGTCGCCGTAGCTGAGCAGGTCGATTGAGGGGAGGTAGAGGAAGCGTGACTTACCTGACCCAGTGGCCCCTGATACGAAAATCATCTTCTTCGGCTCGTAGAGATAACAGGGCTTACTGCGATATTTGGTGAAACCGTAGACGAACCCGCGCGACGATGGGATTGTCGAGCCGTCCCAGGTCATGGACCCTTTTATGACCTCGCGACCCGTCTTGACGTGGGCGTCGCCGAGCACGCCGCCGTCCTCGGCCCTCGCGTTGAGGGCGGTCGAGTAGGCGATGAGAGCGCAGATGCAAAAGGCGAGGAGGAAGGTCAGCAGGGTTCCGAGCGGGCAAGCGGTGAACGCACCCGTGAGCCACCAGCCGAGGACGGTATCCACGCCGAACGACGACGGAATTGCAGCCGCGCCTAACGGTGTCCCGGCGATGAAATCGTCGACGGGGACGGCGAGGACGGGGCATACGAGGATCGCTAGGAGAAGAGATGATATGAGCGCTGTGGGCATCTTGGTTTTCATGATCATTCTCGATTCTTGAAGATGAGGTTCGATAGCTGCGAGGCCGTGCTCGATACCAGACGGACGGCCTCCGCGAGCTGTTGGGCCGTCTGCGTATCCACGCCATAGGCGTTTGCGGTGCGGACGGCCTGGTTGAGGTTTCCGCCCTGCTTCTTCATCTGATGAAGAAGCTGCCGCAGCGTCGCCTCGTCGGCGATCCTGACGGGCTTCTCACCGATGTGGAGGGCGGCTTCGCGCATGAACGTCGATGGGGCCATACCAAAAGAGGAGGAGCGCACCGTGATGGCGGCACGCTCCTCCTCGGTCATGCGGACGTTTATATGCGCGGTTTTGGCTTTGCCACGCATGGGCTAGCCCCTGTCGTGGAAGGTGGCGCGCGCACCGTCGAAGTCGAGTCGGGACTCGCCCAGCGTGCCGTAGCGGTTCTTGAGGGCGACGAGCTTGAGGGGCGTGCCGGTTGCGGGAGACTCGTAGGGCCACTCGGGCTTGTCATTGTCATCGGCGAGGTAGAGCACCGAGTCAAAGCCGTACTCGACAGCGGAGGAACCACCGAACATGGCGAGGTTGGGCCTGGCCGACTTCCCGGAATCGTAGGACTTGCGAGTGGTCGAGCTCAGTGCGATGACGGGAGAGCCATAGAGGTTCGAGATTTCGCGGAGGCCCTTCACGCATGCTGTGATAGCCAATCGCTCGTCGATGAACTGCTGGTCCGCCGTGACGCCGCAGGCGAGGAGCTGGAGGTAGTCAATGAAGACGACGGGGACCTCGCCGCGCTCGCGTGTTACCAGCCCGACGAGGTTGGAGAGCTCCACGGTGTTGAGTGGGCCGGTGATGCAGAGATTGGGGGCGATCTTGGTGCGATATTTGTCGAGTGCAGCCTCGAAAGTCGCGTGCTTAGGGTGATTCTGGGTCGCGCAGCCGGAGACCTCGGACAACGCGACTTTGCCGTCGCTGAGACGCGCCAGGCTCTTCTCGATCAGCTTGTGCGCGGGAAGCTCGGCGGAAACGTAGATTACCGGGTGCCCGTCTGCCGCGAGCTTGTCGGCCTCCTGGAGTGCCAGTGTTGTCTTGCCCTTGCCCGGGGCGGTCCCGATTGCGTAGTTGAGCCCGGGGTAGACACCGCCGAGGATGCTGTTGAGTGCGTCGAGCCCGAAGGAGGCGATGGGCTTGTCTTCCTGAAGGGCGTGGACGTGCTCGTCGAGCACATCCAGCTCGAAGACGAGGGGATTGGCGTTCGGGCGCTGCATTACTCGCTCGCCCCCTCTGCCAGCTTGTGGAAGTAGTCGAACAGGTCCTCTTCCATGACGAAGTACTGGTTGGCGATGCTAAAGCAGTGGTGGGTGGCCTTCATGAGCTTGATGGCGCTGGATTGTCCGATGCCGGTGAGGATCTGAACGTCCAGGCGGCTCATGATGCGCTTGGTGCCGACATGGCGTAGGTTGATGCCTGCGGAGATGGCGTCGGTCTTGGGGTCATCTGCAAGATGCATGATAAACTCCTTTAGTAGGGCGCTCGGCTCCTCTTCGATGTTTGGCGACAGTGAGAGGAGTCGGGTGCTTGTTTGTAAAATGGTCTTATCGACTAATTAGCCCCCTTCTTCTCGTATTCGTCGATAAGGTGCAGAAGGCTGATTCGTGCTTCTGCGGGCTCGCTGTATCCCTTGCGGGATGATCTGCCGATGTTGGCGAAATCGAGCAGAGCACGGTAAGTGCAGGAATAGCCCTTGATGTGCTCCCATGCGTTGAGAATGTATGAGACCAAAGGTGTAACGGCGAGCAACGCTGTAGGGTCTTGCAGGGTAGTTTCGAGTTCACGGCCGGTCTTAGCCTGGATACGTGCGTCGAGGTTGCACTCGGGCATCTTTGCAGCCTCTTCCATAATGAGGCAAATGCTGTCCCAGTTAGTGCGGAGATGATGAACGCGCTCGCTCGTGGTGTCGATGCAGATCCTTGCTTCATGACAGTAATCAAAAAAGCCTTTGATGACGTCGCGGCAATCATTTTCTGGCTGGATTGCGCTCCAGTCCTCGAACATGCCCTCGAAGGCGTCGAGACAGCTCCCATCCTCAGCATAGATGAGCTGCGCGGCCCACCTGCCTAGATCCGAGCTCGTCAGCTGCTCCATGGGAAGCCTCGCTAGGAGCGCAGACGGGGTGAGACCCCTTGCCGCGGCGAGGTCAGCGCTGGAGCGCTTGAAGAGTACCTGCTCATCCTTTGAGTTGAATAGGATCGTCGAACGCAGCTTGCTGCTCGCAGTGGTAAGTGCCATTGATAACCTCCTCTCTGTTTAGCCTTATTTGCAGTATACATCTAGTGACACAATTATGAGAGTGTTAATTCTCATTACCTTCAGATAATTTTTCGAAGACTTCGGCAGCGTTGCGGTCGTTGGCTCTGATTGCGTGGGTGTAGAAATTGGCCGTCGTACTCGCTGATGCGTGTCCCATCCGCGCCTGAACGGTCTTCAAATCGACGTTGCTCGCAACAAGGGCCGTTGCTGCCGTGTGCCTCAGGCCATGGGGAACGAGCCCTGAGTATCCGGTGCCTCGTGTGTGCAGTTTGCCGTTGCGCTTGAACTGGCTTGTCACGTTGGCGTACTCGCCATAGCCGTTGTCGACGCAGAAATCCCTGAACCAGCGTGAATAGTTGTGTCCATCGGGTCGGGTGATACTGACGTGAAGGTTGCCGTTTTCGTCCTTATGCGTGCTGAAGGCGTGAACGAGGGGGTCAGAGTTTCTCTGTCTTAGCCCGCGTTGCTCGAATAGACTGCGCTGCCGCATCTTCCAGTCGTTTAGATACGCGGCCAGCGAAGAGTCTATAGACAGGATTCGCCTGCTCATTTCCGATTTTGGTGCCCTGAGCGTTTTGTCATTGGTGTACTGGCGGATGATTCGGATCTCCATCGCCTCGGGGTCGTAGTCTTCCCAACAGAGCCCCAGGGCCTCGCCTTTCCTGAGTCCTAGGTGGAATATGAGCATAGTGCAGACGGTCATCGGCCCCATGGGTTCGGATAGCAGGCATTTGGTGAATCGGGGCAGTTCGTCGGGTGGGAGGAAGTTACGCACTCTAAGGTCTGGCTTTGGGAGTTTGATGCTGATGCATGGGTTGCGCCCGATTAGCTCATTCTCCAGTGCGTCCTGCATGACCTGTTTGAGCTTGACGTGGATACGACGAATCTCGGCCTCTGTGAATCTTCCGGTTGAGATCGCTTCAGCATACGCCCGCTTAATCTCGTCGGGCCTCAGTGCGCCGAGGGGCATGTCGCCGAACAGCTCGCGTATATGGCGCACGTCATATTCCTCTCTTTGGAAAGAAAGAGGGGAGCCGAAGGAGCTTTCTCGGAGCCGATGGAAATCCTCGGCGTATCCGGAAACAGTGGTCGGCATGTCGCTAGCCGGTTCATAGGTCTCCAGCTCCTTCCGGTAGGCATCGAGCGCATTCGCTACCTCACCGGGCCAGTTCTTCGGGTTTTTGCTCTTGCAATGGATGGTTCTCTTGGGCGTCTTTAGGTATCTGACTCGTTTCCCGTTCTTGCCGGATTCGGGGTCGCGACCGAGAGAGAAGTAGATGCGGAAGGAACCGGGTTTTCCCTTGATCGGTTCGGAAGTGCCTTTGGCTGTAGGTTTGATTCTGGTTTCCATGGGTCTCCAGGGGTGGTGCGTTGGGTTAGCCTCGGGGGCGGGGCTTTGAGGGCCTCGCCCCCGAGGCTAACCCAAAAATTTCACCCCTGCAAGTCAAAATGAAGGGGTGAAGGGGTGTAAATAGGGTGAAATAGAAAACTAATCAAGAAGAGCAAAAACGGCAGAATAGCTAAATTACCTGCGGAAACAGAGATATTGATGAAAATGAAAAACCGCAGGTAGGGTAAGAGCTCGTGACCTCCTAAAGCGGGTGTCGACGGTTCGAATCCGCCCGGGGGCACCAGG
>CAUADW010000052.1 GCA_958427895.1 uncultured Collinsella sp. | reverse complement strand
CCGCACATGTGCGGATGAATGTGGGAGGTGTTCGGATAAAGTCGATAATCAAGGCCAAAATAGCCGCGCCCCAAAAAGACTGGTTATTGGGCGTTGACAGTTGGCGAGCCGTAGGTAAAATATCGACTTGTCCTGGGGACGTAGCTCAGTTGGGAGAGCGCTGCCGTCGCATGGCAGAGGCCGAGGGTTCGACTCCCTTCGTCTCCACCCTTGGATTTGATAAGCCGCTGACATTGTGTCGGCGGCTTTTTTTAAAAGAAAGGGCTATACCATGGCCGAGCTTGAGTCCCAACCATTGTCCGACGAGGAGCGCGCTGAGTTGGAAGAGCTCCGCGCTGAGAAGGCCCGCCGCGAGGCTCGGGAAGAGGCCCGTCGCGAGCGTGAGGAGCTGGCTGCCCTGCGCGCCGAGCGTGCGAAGGCCGAGGAGGTCGCCTCGAACGCCGCATCCGAGCGCAAGCCCGCGCCCGCACCCAAGCCCGCTGCTGCGAAGCCTGCACCTGCCGCGCCCAAACCTCAGCCTAAAAAGGCCGCTCGTCCCAAGTCCGTCGAGCCCAAGCCGAGCCGTGACGAGATGACCTTTGCCCAGCGCATGGTTACCTCCAAGGAACCTACGGGCGAGAACGAGATCCCTGGCATGGCGCCGGCTCAAAAAATCATCATTGTCCTTGCCCTCATCGCGTTTGTCATCTTTATGGGCTACACGATCCTGACCAGCATGGGCCTGCTCTAACCTATTTGCATCGGGCGTTATGTCCGCATCCTCTGCTCTCGTCTAACCCTCAAATTCTGTACCACACATCCGAAAGGTCGCCCCATGGCTTTGACCGACATCTCGCATCCCACCGACATTGCAATGCTCACCGATCTGTACGAGCTCACTATGGCCCAGGGCCTGTGGGAGAGCGGCAAGGCCAATGAGCAGGGTTGTTTTACCGCGTTTTACCGCGACCATCCCTTTGGCAGCGCCTATGCCGTCATGTGCGGCACCGCCGAGCTGCCCGAGCTGGTCGAGAACCTGCGCTTTACGCCCGAGGATATCGACTACCTCGCATCGCTTGAGGCCCCGGCCGGCGGCGCGATGTTTAAGTCCGCATTCCTCGACTATCTGCGCGATTTTCGTGCGCATGTAAACATCGACGCCGTGCCCGAGGGCGAGCTCGTCTTTCCGCGCGAGCCCATGGTGCGCGTCACCGGCCCCGCGCTGGAGTGCCAGCTGCTCGAGACGGCGCTGCTCAACATCGTCGGGTTCCAGACGCTTGTCGCCACCAAGACGGCGCGCGTGGTGCTCGCCGCTGACGGTCGCCCCGTGGCGGAGTTTGGCCTGCGCCGTGCCCAGGGCCCCGATGGCGGCCTAGCTGTTGCGCGCGCGAGCTACGTTGCCGGCTGCTCCTCTACGTCCAATGTGCTCGCCGGCCGCCGCTACGGTATTCCCGTCTTTGGCACGCATGCGCACAGCTGGGTGATGAGCTTCGATTCCGAGCTCGAGGCCTTCCGCGCCTTTGCCAAGTCGAGCCCCAAGAACTGCACGCTGCTCATCGACACCTATGACGTGCGCGAGGGCTGCGAGCATGCCATTACGGTTGCCAAGGAGATGGAGGCGGTGGGCGAGCGCCTGTCGGCTATTCGCATCGACTCCGGCGACCTTGCCAAGCTCTCCAAGTATGTTCGCGGCCGTTTTGATGCCGAGGGCCTGCCCTATGTGGGTATCTCGGTGTCCAACGACCTGGACGAGTACACGATTCAGTCGCTGCTCGACCAGGGCGCGCCCATCGATAGCTTTGGCGTGGGTACCAAGCTCGCGACCTGCTACGACCAGCCGGCGCTGGGCGGCGTGTACAAGCTTTCCGCCCGCCGTGCGAGCGAGGCCGACCCGTGGACGCCGGTGGTCAAGCTCTCCGAGCAGCCCTATAAGCGCACGATCCCGGGCGTACAGCGCGTGCGCCGTTATTACGACGGCTTTGGCGGCCCGGTCTGCGACATGATCTACGACGAGGACCATCTGGCGGGGGAGGGCGCCGCGCGCGGCAATACCCTCGTGGCCGTGAATGATGCCGCCCTGGTGACCGACGTGTCCGAACTTGAGTATCGTGAGCTGTTGGTGCCGATCGTGCGCGACGGCAGTGCGGTGGCTCCGCGTGAGAGCATCCAGGACGCGCGCGAGCGCTGTGTTTGGGCGCTCGATCATCTGGACGCAGCTTTCAAGCGCTTCCTGTACCCGCAGACCTATGTGGTGGGCATGGAGCAGGGCCTGGCTCAGGTGCGCGACGAGCTCGTGCGCAAGAACATGGCCGCGGCCTCGGCTTTCCCCTGGGCAAAATGATCAGCATGCGACGGAAGATAACGGATCATTTTCTCGCTTGCCCGTTCGCCCGTTCGCTGAACAGTTGATTGGTTTGACGTATGACGACTTCTTATAAAACGATGGTGGTAAAGATCGGTTCGTCCACGGTGGTGGGCGCCGATGGCAAGGTCAACCGCGCCTTTATCGGCGGACTTGCCGATCAAGCCGCAGCGCTGCGCAAGCTCGGCTGGCGTCTGGTCGTGGTGAGCTCGGGCGCTATCGCCTGTGGCTATCCCGTGTTGGGCTTCGACCGCAAGCCGGTCGGCGACCTTCCGAGCCTGCAGGCCTGCGCCTCGGCTGGTCAGTGCATCATCTCGTCGGCCTACGACGAGGAGTTCCATGCGCGCGACCTGCTCACCTCGCTCGTGCTGCTCACGCGTCACGACACGGCGCGTCGCACGTCCTACCTGCACGCGCGCGACGCCCTGCTGCGTCTGGTGGAGCTGGGCGTGGTGCCGGTCGTCAACGAGAACGACACCGTTACCGTCGACGAGATCAAGTTTGGCGACAACGACACGCTGGCGGCGCTCGTGAGCTGCCTGGTTTCCGCCGACCTGTGCGTGACGCTGTCCGACATCGACGGCCTCTACACCGCCAATCCGCACGAGGATCCGACGGCCGAGTTTGTCCCGGTCGTGCATAAGATCGATGCCAAGATCATTGCCTCGGCGGGTGATTCTTCGACCTCGGTGGGTACGGGCGGCATGATCACCAAGATTCGCGCGAGCCGCATCCTGATGACGGCGGGCATTCAGAGCGTGATTTGCTCGGGCGAGGAGCCCGATGCCCTCGTGCGTCTCGCCCGCGGCGAGAGCGTGGGAACCCTGTTCGATCCGCCGGCGGAGCGCCTGGACATCGCACCCCGCAAACTGTGGATCGCGCTGGGCGACAAGGCCCACGGCTCGGTGACGGTTGATGACGGTGCTGCGAAGGCGCTGGTCAGCCGTGGCTCTTCCCTGCTTGCGGTGGGTATTCGCGAGGTCGATGGCCAGTTTGCCGAGGGCGATGTGCTCGATGTGTGCGATCCGAGCGGTATGGTCGTCGCCCGCGGTATCGCCGAGGCCGATTCGGACGTGCTGGAGCTTGCAGCCGGCCGCCGCCAGGACCAGATCGCCAGCAACCGCCTGCTCGCTAACCTGGCCGAGAAGCCGGCGATACACCGAGATAATTTGATCGTCTTCGCCTAACGGGTCGACGCTGCGCGCCGCCCAGAGCGACAATTTGTCATTCAAAAGGCGAGGCATGACCATCAGGTCTATGCCTCGCCTTTTTCATGCCAACTTGTTCGCTCTGGGCGGCGCTCGCTTCTTTTGTTCGACCTACGATTTAAAGCCACTCGCTTAGGGGCGTTTTCGCTTTCCGTCCTCTTTCTGCAATGACTTCATTAACCTGGTACTTGGGGACGTTCCCTTTGTGCCGGCAGGTTGGGACACTCCTTTGCTAGAAGATCTGGCGCAGGTCTCCGCGGTTGAGTGCTTCGTCGAAGAGGTGCTTGAACACCACGCTGCCGTGCAGGCCGTCGTGCTCGAACTCGTTGGTCACCCAGGCATGCGAGTTACCCACGCGGCTGAGCGTATCGAGCTGCATGCCCGAATCGACGTACATATCGTCGAAATACACCGCGGCCTGGAGTGGCACCTCGTTGCAGGCTAGGCGCTGCGGGTCGTAGATCTTGTCCCAGCTGGTGTCTTCCATCAGCAGGTCCATGGCGGGCTTAAACGGCATAAGCTCGGGCATCTGCTCAAACATCCACGGGAACATGGCCTCGCCGGTAAACATGAGCGGGCGCGCGAGTGTGTCGAACTCGGCACGATGGGCCTTCTCCTCTGCTGCGGCCCAGCGAATGGGCATGGTGTCGCCGTCGGCGTAGATGAACTCCTGCAGCGTCCAGTACAGCGGGTTTGTACGCGTGTTGGTGCGCTCGAAGGCGCGCATCAAAAAGCTGTCGGATACCGAGGAGCCGCAGCTAAGCGTACCGTCGCCAGTAACAAACGCGTGATCGATAATCCAATGCATGCGCTCAAAGCTCGGCTTCATGCCAAAGTCGCTGCCCATGAGCTGTAGGCGCTCGACCGTCATCGGCGAGCCGTCGGGCAGCACGGGCTTCTGGGCCTCGAGCGCATCGGCCAGGGCTGCCACGCGGTCGACGTCAGCGGGGTAGCGGTCGTAATACTGCTGCGTCTTGGCGGCCATGCGCGGGAAGGTGTGCGCGTAGACCTCGCTTGCGCTCGCCGGCACGTGGGGGATGCCGCCGCAGGTAAAGCTTGCCGCTATGCCCTCGGGGAAGAGCGACAGATAGCTCAACGTCAAAAAGCCGCCGTAGCTCTGCCCGAGTGTGACCCAGGGCTTGCCGCCAAAGCCCACCAGGCGCAGGTACTCAAAATCGCGCACGATGGAGCTGGCGAGGTGGCGCTTGAGGAAATCCGCCTGCGAGCGTGCGGCATCGGAGCCGGCCGCCGTCGCGCGCTCACCCAGTGCCTTAATCGTGCGTCCGTCCACGCAGCTACTGCGTCCGGTGCCGCGCTGGTCGGGAAGGACCACGCGGAAGTGCTTGACGGCCTCCTCGATCCAGCCGTCGCTTGTGGGCGACAGCGGACGTGGGCTCTCGCCGCCGGGGCCGCCCTGCAAAAACAGGAGCAGCGGCAGATCGTCGTTGATGCGGTCGGGCGCGCAAACCACGCGGTAGAAGAGCTTGATGCTCTCGGGCGCGCCGGCGATGGGTGCCGGCATAGCGCCGCGGCGCATGGTACTGCCGACGGCCAGGAGCATCGGCTCCAGGCCGCGCCAGTCAAGGGGGACGTCGATGCTGTGGTCCTCGACGTAAAGGCCGGGGACGTGGTACGAAGTGATGAGGGCCATGTGAGTCTTCCGTTCGTTGCGGTGTTTCGGGTTGACCAATTCTACCGCCGCGGGCGAGGCCATGCGCAAATCGGCTACCATGGTTGCAAACTTCTAGGAGAAAGGGCCGCCCATGTCGGTCGATATAGCCACGTATGTCCACGATCTTGCCGTTGCCGCCAAGGCAGCGTCGGCCTCGCTTGCCACGGCGAGCGATGAGCAGCGCCAGGAGGCCGTGCGCGCCATGGCCGCAGCACTGCGCAACGGTGTCGACTCCATCGTCGCCGCCAACGAGCTCGATATGTCCGCCGCGCGCGATGCGGGCACTTCGGCCGGTCTGCTCGACCGTCTGCTGCTGACGCCTGAGCGCGTCGAGGGCATGGCCGCCGGTTTGGAGAAGCTCGCCGAGCTGCCCGATCCCGTCGGCCGCGTGCTCGACCACCGCGTGCTTGCGAGCGGTGTGGACCTGACCCGCGTGAGCGTGCCGTTGGGCCTGGTCGCCATGGTCTACGAGGCGCGCCCCAACGTGACGGCCGACGCCGCAGGCATCTGCATCCGTACCGGCAACGCCTGCATTCTACGCGGCGGCTCGCTGGCCTATCACTCGTGTGCCATGATCGCCGAGCTGCTGGCCGATGCGCTCGAGGCCAAGGGCTTCCCGCGCGAGGCCGTGTCGATGATCGAGTCCACCGACCGCGAGGCCACCGGCGAGCTCATGAAGCTCCGCGGTATTGTCGACGTACTCATTCCGCGCGGTGGTGCGGGCCTGATCCAGCGCTGCGTGCGCGAGTCGCTTGTGCCGGTGATCGAGACGGGCACGGGCAACTGCCACATCTACGTGCATAAATCCGCCGACTTTGATAAGGCGCTCAACATTATCGTTAATGCCAAGACCCAGCGCGTAGGCGTGTGCAATGCCGCCGAGTCGCTGCTGGTCGACCGTGCTGTGGCCGATGCGTTTTTGCCCGCGGTCGTGACCGTGCTGCATGACCACGGCGTGCTGATTCACGGCGACGAGGCAACCTGCGCCGCATGCGCCGATGCCGGGCTTGTGGAGGGCGATGGCTACGTCGCCGCGACTGAGGAGGACTGGGGTCGCGAGTACCTGGCGCTCGAGATGAGCGTGAAGGTCGTGGCAAACGAGGACGAGGCCATCGCACACATCAACCGCTACGGCACGATGCACTCCGAGGCCATCGTTGCCGAGGATACGGATGCTTGCGAGCGCTTCCTCGATGCTGTCGATGCCTCGGCCGTGTACTCCAACGCCAGCACTCGCTTCACTGACGGCGGCGAGTTTGGCCTGGGTGCCGAGATCGGCATCTCGACCCAAAAACTCCACGCCCGTGGCCCCTTTGCCGCCGAGGCCCTCACCACCTACAAATACAAGCTCCGCGGCACCGGCCAGGTCCGTCCCTAACGCCCGCGCAAACAAAAACCACCACAAAGGTGCCTGTCCCCTTTGTGGTGGTTTTAGGTGGCGTTGACGGTTAGGCCTGGAAGGTATCTCGGTCGGGGGCGAAGGACTGCATGGCCGCGATGGTGCGGTCAAAGAGCTCGGGGAGCTCCCAGCCCAACATCTCGGCGCCCTGCGAAATCACGTCGCGCGAGCAGCCGGCGGCAAAGCGTTTGTCCTTGAACTTCTTCTTGAGCGACTTGGTCGTAAAGTCCATAACGCTCTTGCTCGGGCGCATGATGACGGCAGCGCCGATCAGGCCGGTGAGCTCATCGCAGGCAAACAGGATCTTTTCCATCTGCAGCTCGGGCTTGGGTAGTGAGGTGTTGAAGTCCGACGTGTGCGTCTGGATGGCGCGAATGAGCTCGGGAGACGCACCTTCGCCCTCAAGAATCTCGGCAGCATAGATGGTGTGGTTAATGGGGTCGTCCTCATGCTCCTCCCAATCCAGGTCGTGCAGCAGACCGACGATGCCCCAAAACTCCTCGTTCTCGGGGTCGAACTCGCGCGCAAAGTAGCGCATAGTGCCCTCGACCGTCTCGCCATGGGTGATATGGAACGGGTCCTTGTTGTGCTCATTGAGCAGTTCGAACGCGCGGTCGCGGGTGATTCCGGCGGTAAGCGGCTCTGCCATAAGAGACTCCTTGTGCTCGTGGGTATCGATAAGAATGAATACTACTAGAACAAGAAAACCACCACAAAGGTGCCTGTCCCCTTTGTGGTGGTTTTTGGCGATCGCGTCGGAAATGTTGGTGTAAGCGCGCCGACGGCTGACCGCCAAACGCAAGCGGCCCCTGTCCTAGAATCTGGAATTGCTACATAACACAGGTTCTGGGAAAGGACAGGGACCGCTATGGAGATATTAGCAGACGCGATGCCGGATAAGGCCGCCATCCCGAGGTCGACCGACGGGATGGTCGACATCCAGTCGCTGCTCAGGCTGCTCGCCGAGCAGGTGGTCAACGCCATCATGGACGAGGAGGCCGACCAGCTCTGCGGCGATGGGGCCAACAGCAGGAACGGCTACCGCAACCGCACGCTCGAGACGTGCGTGGGCACGCTCAACCTGAGAATCCCCAAGCTCAGGACGGGCAGCTTCTTCCCCGAGGACGTCCTCGAGCGCTACCAGCGCGTCGACCGCGCGCTCGTCGCGGCGGTGGCCGAGATGTACGCCACCGGCACCAGCACCAGGAAGGTGCAGAGGATAGCCGAGAAGATGGGCATCGAGAGGCTCGGCAGGGACCGAGTGAGCGCGATCGCCGCGACCCTCGACGCCGAGATAGCCGACCTCGCGGAGGGGCCGCTCGATGCGCGCGCGATACCCTACATCTGGCTCGACGCGACCTACGTCAAGTGCCGCCGCGGGGGCCGCGTGGCTTCGACCGCGGTGGTCACGGCGATAGGCTGCGACGAGTCCGGCTGGAGGCGGGTGCTGGGGGTGTCCGTGGTGGATACGGAGTCCTACGAATCGTGGCTCGGTTTCCTGCGGAAGCTGCGCGACCGCGGCGCGACCGGCACCGAGCTCGTCGTATCCGATGCCCACGGGGGCCTGGTCAGGGCCGTAGGCGAGGTCTTCCAGGGGGCGGCCTGGCAGCGCTGCGCGGTGCACCTGATGCGCGACTGCATGCGCGAGGCCGGCTCCTGGCAGCTGAGGCGCCGCGTGGGGCGCATCGTCTCCTCGGTCTTCCGCGCCAGGGACGCCGCCACCGCCGTGGCCATGTACCACGCGGCGTGCGAGATGCTGGAGGGGTGCTGCCCGAGGGCGGCGAGGGTGCTCGAGGAGGCGGAGCCCGACGCGCTCGCGTACCTGGACTTCCCGCCGTCGCACTGGAAGCGCCTGCGCACCAACAACGTGCAGGAGCGCGCCAACAGGGAAATCAAGCGCCGCTCGCGCGTGGTGCAGGTCTTCCCGTCGGAGAGTTCGCTGCTCAGGCTCGTGGGCGCCGTCATGTGCGACCAGGCCGAGACATGGTCCGGCTCGCGCTACTTCTCGGAGAGGAAGATGGCCGAGATGCATGACGCCGCGTTCAGAATGGGTGCCGCGGGCGAGCACGATTGGGCGGAGCTGGAGAAGGCGGCCAGGAAGATGATCGAATCCAGCCTGGAACTTGCCGACAGCGTGGAGGCGGCCTAGGATATCAACTGATTCCGGATATCGGACACAGGGGCCGCAAGGGCCCTTACACCAACTTTTTCGACACTACCTTTTTGGCGCGGATGGGTTAGTTGAGGGCGGCTTGGGCTAGGCGAGCTTCGGCGTCCTCCTCGGTGACGCCCAAGGCCACGGCGAACTCCTCGATGGAGCGGCGCTTGGCCTCCTTGAGTACGCGCATGTAGTAGGAGCTGGGTTTTTTATCAGCTTCCTCGGCTTGGCGAATGCGGTGCATCATGGTCTTTGCCACGCGGACCGTTTCGGGCGCGCCCAGCTTGAGCTGCTGCTTAAAGTGTGTCTCCTCAAGCGAGCTGTTGCGCTCGGTAAAGGTGTCGCACTCCAGCTCGTCATAGTGGCTCAGCAGGTGCTCGGCATCTTGCTGCGAGATGGCGGCGTGCAAACGGTCGGCCTGCGCCACGGGGTACATGAGAATCGTCTGCGCATGTCCCTGCTTGGTCTCGAGCAGCAGCATGGGCTGCGGTGTGTCGTCCCTAAAACCGACGACGGTGCAGACTCCCTGGCCCGGATGAATGACGTGTTGACCGATTGAGAACATGCTACCTCCAACTTATACGAATTTACGTATGTCTAGAATAACACGCTGACGTGCGCAAACCCTTACTTTATGCAGGAAAAGCACACAACTCTGATAGGTAAGAGTATTCGATAACAGACGCAGCTCATTCACACCTTTATGCATTTTCAACGCCTGCATAATCTGCAGGCAGACCGGCATCTTTGAGTGACTCCATACAAGCTGTAGTCATTTTTGTGCATATGCAATATCTATTAGCTTTACCCTGCGACAGTGCCCGTCGCTTGTGATAGAGTGCTACAAACTCTGGCTTTTGCCCTACGAGTGACCAAGAGCTCGGGGGCTTTAACACAAGGAGGATCTATGCCCGAGAAGATTGAAGAGCTGGTACGCGCTGCGCTTGCTGCGGCCCAGGAGGCCGGCGACCTTTCCGCATTTGAACTTGACGATTGCGCTATCGAGCGACCGGCTGACACTTCTCATGGCGAGTGGACCTCTACCATGGCCCTGAAGTCCGCCAAGCTGGCCCACTGCGCCCCGCGCAAGATCGCCGAGGCCATCGTTGCCCATATGCCCGAGGACCCCGCGATCGAGAAGGTCGAGATCGCAGGCCCCGGCTTCATCAACTTCTACCTCTCCGTTGCCGTCAAGAATGCCATCTTTGGCGAGGCTCGCGAGAAGGGTATGGACTTCGCTAAGTCCAACGTCGGTGGTGGCCTGAAGACCCAGGTCGAGTTCGTTTCCGCCAACCCCGTCGGCCCCATGCACATCGGCCACGGCCGCTGGGCCGCGCTGGGCGACTCGCTCTGCCGCGTTATGGATCACGCCGGTTACGACATCCAGCGTGAGTTCTACATCAACGACCACGGCTCTCAGATGAACACCTTCGGCAACTCCATCAGCACGCGCTATATGCAGCTTGCCGACATCATCGCCAAGCAGGGCGTGGATATCGACGAGGCTCACAAGCTGCTGATCGCCGACCGCGACGCCTTTGTTGCCGACGAGAACGACGAGCATCCCGAGGCCCATCCGTATCAGGACAACTTTGCCGAGACCCTGGGCAAGGACTCCTACGGCGGCGACTACATCATCGACGAGGCCGCCGAGTTCTGGCGCACCGATGGCGATAAGTGGGTCGAGGCCGATCCGCAGGAGCGTATGGAGAGCTTCCGCGAGCGCGGCTACGTAAAGATGGTCGACAACATGCGCGACCTCTGCCACGCCGTCAATTGCGACTTCGATCGTTGGTACTCCGAGCGTTCGCTGTACGTGAAGGACACCGAGGGCGAGACCGCCGGCACCTCTGCCGTCGACCGCGCTTTTGAGAAGCTCGACAAGATGGGCTACCTCTACACCAAGGACGGCGCCCTGTGGTTCCGCTCCACCGACCTGGGCGATGACAAGGACCGCGTCCTGATCAAGTCCGACGGCGAGTACACCTACTTCGCCTCCGACGTTGCCTATCACTGGGATAAGTTCCAGCGCGTCGACCACGTCATCGACATCTGGGGCGCCGACCACCACGGCTACATCGAGCGCGTCCGCTGCGTCTGCGACGCTCTTGGCTATCCCGGCAAGTTTGAGGTTCTGCTGGGCCAGCTCGTCAACCTGCTGCG
>CAUADW010000051.1 GCA_958427895.1 uncultured Collinsella sp. | reverse complement strand
CTGCCCGCGTCGATGGCGTATTATGTTCAACTGTTTGTTTGTAGTTGCAGCCTAAAGCTGCTTGGTTGGAGGAGTTTCCTTTGGCAGTCAAGATTCGCCTTGCTCGTCACGGCGCTAAGAAGCGTCCGTACTACCGTGTCGTCGTCGCCGATTCCCGCGCCCCGCGTGACGGTCGTATCATCGAGGAGGTTGGCCGCTACAACCCGATGACCGCCCCCAAGACCATCAACCTCGACCTCGAGAAGATCGCCGACTGGCAGTCCAAGGGCGCTCAGCTTACCGACGCCGTCGCCGCTCTGGTCAAGGCCGCTAACGAGGGCGAGAAGACCGAGACCGTCGTCAAGAAGTCCAAGAAGCAGCTCGCCAAAGAGGCCGAGGCCGCTAAGGCTGCCGCTGAGGCCGCTGAGGGCGCCGAGGAGTAAATCGTGCCTGAGGTTGACGCTGCACAGCTCGAGGGTGAGGCAATGCTCTCAGATCGCATCGCCGATCTCGTCGAATATCTCGTTGTTCAGATCGTCGACGACCCGGATTCCGTGAGCCTTGAGGTCATCGATGGTGACGACGCCTCTACGATTGAGGTTTCGGTCGCCGAGGATGACGTCGCTAAGGTCATCGGCCGTCGTGGCCGTACCATCAAGGCCATTCGCACGCTCGCCCGTGCACTGGCCGCTCGCCTCGACACTGCTGTCGAGGTAGAGGTTCTGGGCTAGGACCTTGAGGTCCCAGTACAAAAACATCGCCCGTGTGGTCAAGCCGCACGGAAGGAAGGGGGAGGTCCTCGCGCAGCCGCTGCGGGGGCTTCCTTCTGTATTAGAGCCTGGTATGCGCGTCGCCCTGACGCCGCCGGCGCTCAAGCGCGACCGCTTTTGCACGGTCGTGTCCGTCACCGATACGGGCGATGGCGATCTGGTCTCGTTTGAGGGCATTGACGACTTGACGGCCGCCGAGGGCATCACGGGATGCTACGTGTTGGCAAATCGTGACGACTTTGAGCTCGATTCGCTCGACGCTGCCTATACCGACCTGATGGGTCGCGAGGTGGTCGACGAGCGCTTCGGTTTACTCGGCACGATCGTCGAGATTATGTCGACGCCTGCTAACGATGTTTGGGTTGTCGAGGGCGATCGGTACGGCGAGGTGCTGATTCCCGTGATCGAGCAGGTTGTGCTCGATCTTCCCGACACAGGAACAATTTCCGTCCACGTGATGGACGGCCTGATCGATATGGACAAGTAGGGAGGACAACATGCTGATCGAGACCCTTTCGGTCTTTCCCGAGATGTTTGAGCCCGTCATGTCCACGTCGATTTTGGGCCGCGCCCGCAAGGCCGGCCTTTTTGATTTTAAGGCGTATAACCTGCGCGACTGGACGCACGACCGCCATCGTACCGTCGATGACGAGCCGTACGGCGGCGGGCAGGGCATGCTTATGAAGGTCGGGCCTATCGCAGAGGCCATCGAGGCCATTAGCGCAGAGGGTCCCAAGCCCACTGTGGTGTTCTTTACCCCCTGTGGCGAGCCTTTTACGCAGCATGTGGCCGAGCGCCTGCTCAAAAGTGAACGCCTGCTGTTTGTGTGCAGTCGCTACGAGGGCGTCGACGAGCGCGCGTATGCGTATGCCGATGAGCGTCTGTCGATCGGCGACTATGTGCTTACGGGTGGCGAACTTCCCGCTATGGTCGTTGCCGATGCCGTCGTACGCCTGATTCCCGGCGCCCTGGGCGATGAGATGAGCAATGTGGACGAGTCGTTCTCGACCGCCGAGGACGGAGGCCTGCTCGAGTACGCGCAGTACACCCGTCCCGCCGAGTTCAACGGCGAGGGCGTGCCGCCGGTGCTCGTGAGTGGCGATCACGCCAAGGTCGACGCTTGGCGCCGCAAGAACGCCATCGAGCGCACCTGCCGCTGGCGTCCCGACCTGATCGAGACTGCGCGGCTCACGCCCCAGGAGCGTGCATATGCGCAGGAGATTTTGGACGCTTCGTATTCGCAGAGCGAGGAGTGAGTATGGTTCCTACGCAACATTCCGCGTTGAGGGGCGCTTTTGAGTGGATCGCGGTCATCGCGATCGCGCTTGTGGCCACCTTCCTGATCCGCTCCTTTGTGGTCGAGCCCTTTGTGGTGCCCACCGGCTCTATGGAGGACACAATCGAGATTGGCGACCAGATCCTGGCGCAAAAGGTGAGCCTCGAGCTCGGTCAGCCCGTCAAGCAGGGCGATATCGTTGTGTTTCACAACCCCGATGGCACCTCCGAGCATGATGTTCTTGTCAAGCGTGTTATTGCCACGGCCGGCCAGACGGTCGACCTGCAGGATGGCAAGGTGGTCGTTGACGGCCAAGCGCTCGACGAGGACTATACGACGGGCATGAGCTGGCCACTTTCGGTCCAAGCGCCCGGTGCTCAGGTAAGCTATCCCTACACCGTTCCCGATGGGTGCGTGTGGGTGATGGGCGACAACCGCGAAAACTCTGCCGACTCACGCTACTTTGGTCCCGTCGATCGCTCTGATTTGATCGCTGTGGCGCTTGTGCGCTACTGGCCGCTCAACCGCATCGGCGCTATCGACTAAAAACCGCTATAGTACAGTACCTAACCGTGTAATCGTTTCGACGAGGGGATATTAGAGGCATGAACGCTTCATCGCTTTCCTTCCAAGACATCATCCTGCGCCTCCAGCAGTACTGGGGCGAGCAGGGCTGCGTCATTATGCAGCCCTATGACTCCGAGGTCGGTGCCGGTACCTTCCATACCGCGACCACGCTGCGCTCGCTCGGTCCCGCCGAGTGGCGCACCTGCTATGCGCAGCCCTGCCGCCGTCCCGCCGACGGCCGCTACGGCGAGAACCCCAACCGCATGCAGCACTACTATCAGTTCCAGGTGCTTATCAAGCCCTCGCCGGTCAACGCCCAGGAGCTCTACCTGGGGTCTCTTGCCGCTATCGGTCTGGACCCCAACGACCATGACGTCCGCTTTGTCGAGGACGACTGGGAGAGCCCGACCCTTGGCGCCTGGGGCCTTGGCTGGGAGGTCTGGCTCAACGGCATGGAGGTCACGCAGTTTACGTACTTCCAGCAGGTGGGCGGCATCGAGGTCGACCCCGTGCCAGTCGAGATCACCTATGGCCTAGAGCGTATCGCCATGTACGCCCAGGGCGTCAACTCCGTCTACGACCTGGTGTGGAGCTACCTGCCCGACGGCACGCCCATGACCTATGGCGACGTGTTCCTCGAGAACGAGCGCGAGTTCAGCGCCTACAACTTTGAGGTCGCTAACGTCGAGATGATGCGTCAGAAGTTTGATGACTACGAGGCCGAGTGCCACTCCTGTCTGGAGCGCAAGCTGCCGCTGCCGGCGTACGACTGCGTCATGAAGTGCAGCCACGCTTTCAACCTGCTCGATGCTCGCGGCGCCCTGTCCGCGGTCGAGCGTGCCAACTACATCCTGCGCGTCCGCGCCGTCGCCAAGGCGTGCTGCGAGGCCTACATGGCCGAGGTCGCCGGAGTCAACGAGAATGCCGACCAGGAAGGCGAGGTGGCGTAAGCCATGGCAGACGCTAAGGATTTCCTGTTTGAGATCGGTACGGAAGAAATGCCCTCCGCACCGCTGAACAATGCCGTCAAGCAGCTTGGCACCATGATCGCCAAGGGTCTCGACGAGGCCGGTCTGGCCCACGGCGAGGTCCGTGTGATCTCGAGCCCGCGCCGCCTGGCTGCGCTCGTTGCCGACGTCGCCACCGCGACCGACGAGGTTCACGAGGTCAAGCGCGGCCCCGCGGCCAACATCGCCTTTGATGCCGACGGTAACGCCACCAAGGCCGCCCAGGGCTTCGCCCGCAAGTGCGGTGTGGCTGCCGAGGATCTGGTCCGTCGCGAGGACACCGACGGCCGTGAGTACGTCTTTGCCGAGAAGAACATCCCTTCCGCCCCGGCCACCCCGATCCTGACGGCCCTGTGCGAGAAGACCATTGCTGGCCTGCAGTGGCCCAACTACCGCTCTCAGCGCTGGGGTCACGAGCATGCGACCTTTGTTCGTCCGGTCCGCTGGATCTGCTGCCTTCTGGGCGAGGACGTTGTGCCCGTGTCGTTTGCCGACGTGACGAGCGGCAACACCACGCGCGGTCATCGCGTGCTTGGCCCCGGTGACCATGTGGTCGCCAGCCCCGCTGTTTACGAGCAGGTGCTCGAGGACGCCGGTGTGCTTTCTGCCGAGCGCCGTCGTGAGGCCATCCTTGCCGGTATCGCCGAGGTCGAGGCTGCCCGTCCCGGCTGCCATGTCGATACGCCCAAGAAGGTCTTTGAGGAGGTCATCAACCTCTGCGAGTGGCCGACGGTGCTCGTCGGTACCTTCGACGAGGAGTTCCTCAAGGTCCCGCACGAGATCATCTGCGAGTCCATGCTCACCAACCAGCGCTACTTCCCGATCTATGACGGCGAGGGCAAGCTCACGCGTGAGTTCGTGGTCGTTTCCAACAGCAAGCCCGAGAACGCCGAGCGCGTGATCGACGGCAACGAGCGCGTTGTGCGTGCCCGTCTGGACGATGCCAAGTTCTTCTACGAGGAGGACTTGAAGATCTCCCTCGACGAGTTCCGTGAGCGTCTGGCCAAGGTTGCCTTCCAGGAGAAGCTCGGTAGCGTGCTCGCCAAGTCCGATCGCATCGAGCAGCTCGCGCTCGCTATTGCCCGTGAGGCACACCTGGGTGCTCACCTGGCAGCCGATGCCGCTCGCGCCGCGCACCTGTGCAAGGCCGACCTGGTGTCTAACGCCGTCGTCGAGTTCACGAGCCAGCAGGGCGTGATGGGCGGTTATTACGCGACCGCGATGGGGGAGAACGACGAGGTCGCTCATGCTATTCGCGATCACTATCGTCCTCGCTTTGCCGGTGACGAGCTGCCCGAGGGCACCGTTGGCTGCATCGTGGCCTGTGCCGACAAGCTCGATACCATCGCCGGTATCTTTGCCATCGGCGAGCCCCCGACCGGCTCTTCGGACCCCTACGCGCTGCGTCGTGCCGCTATCGGCATCATCAACATCCTGCGCGACCGTCTGCCGATCGACCCCACGTCGCTTATCGACTTCGCCCTTGAGCTCTACGCTGAGCAGGGCATTGAGTTTGACGCCGCCGAGGTCGCCCAACAGGTCCGAGATTTCTTCCATGGCCGCCTGGTGAGCATGGCCCGCGACGAGAAGATCCCCGCCGATACCGTTGCCGCGGTCTCTGCCGTGCACATCATCGCGCCGTCCGTGTTCTTCGCCCGCTGCGCCGCGCTCGACGAGGCCCGCAAGAACGATGCCGAGACCTTTGACAACCTGGCCACGGCTTATGCTCGTGCCGCGCACATTTCCAAGCCCGAGCTGGGTGCGGAGTACGACCGCAGCCTGATGGGCGAGGCCGAGCTCGCGCTTGCCGATGCCTCCGAGGCCGCTCAGACCGCCGTCGATGCCGCCCTGGCCGCCGAGGATTATCCGGCAGCCTTTGCCGCCCTCGCCGCCCTGCGTGCACCCATCGACCGTTTCTTTGACGAGGTTATGGTCATGGACAAGGACGAGCAGCTCCGCGATAATCGCCTTAAGCTGCTCAACCGCTTCGAGGCCGTTTTCTCCGGTATCGCCAACATCGGTGAGCTTGCCCGCAAAAAGTAAGCCAGCCTGCGCGTAAGCGCAAAAGGAGCCCCGCATGGATTGCCCGGTCACCGCTCGTCCCACCGTCATCGTTATCTCCGACTCGCTCGGAGATACCGCTTGCGAGGTGGTGCTTGCGGCGTCCGGGCAATTTGATGAAGGGGCTTTTCGTGTTTTGCGCCTGCCCAAGGTGACCTCGGTGGAGCAGGTCGAGTCGTTTGTCGGTCCGCGCGTCGATGCAGATCATCGCGATATTGCCGTGTTCCACACCATTGTCGATCCGACGCTTCGCGCCCGTGTGCTCGATTACCTGGGCATGCTGCATATCCGTTCGGTCGACCTAATCGGCCCGACGCTTGCCGTGCTGTCGTCGCTCATTGGTGTGCCGCCCAAAGGTGTTGCGGGCGTGATTCACAAAACGGATGACCGCTATTTCCATCGCATCGAGGCTATGGAGTATTTCGTTGAGCACGATGATGGGCGCGGCTGCGACGACCTTTCGGGGGCCGATATTGTGCTGCTGGGCGTATCGCGCACGTCCAAGACGCCGCTGTCGATGTATTTAGCTTATCAGGGCTACAAGGTCGCCAATGTCCCACTGGCGCATGGCATGGAGCCGCCCAAGTCGATTTACGAGGTTGACCCGATGCGCCTGTTCGGCTTGATTTCGACTGCTGACGTCATCTCCGAGATTCGCGATAGCCGCTTGGGCGATGACTATGCTCGCGCCGTCGCAGGCTCCTATGCTGCGCCCGAGAGCGTGCGCAGCGAGCTCGAGGAAGCTCGCGCCCTCATGAAGCGCCTGGGCTGCTTTGTGGTGCGTACCGACGGCAAGGCGATCGAGGAGAGCGCCTCCGAGATCATCGGTCATTTGATGGAAATCCAAGAAGCCCGTGCCCTCCGCGCCGCCCGCCGAGCCCAGCAAAGCTAACTCATTGGAGTAGCTAAAAATGCACCGGCTTTTAAAGACTACCTAAAAATATTGCACGATATTGGTAAAGCGATTTAGCAAAGAACTTGCATTTGACCTGCAATTCCCTTGCATTGGTATCTTCATAAGGTGACCACCTTTACCTACCGTTTACCGCCACATTTACCTCGTTTACCAAACCCCGCACCCTCTACGCAAGCCCGCTCAACGTCCGCCGTATAGTTCCCTCACGGCCCGCATCCGGCGGGTCGATTCGTCACCACGGTCGTGCGCGAGAGCGCATGGAAGGGGAAGTATCGTGAGCGATTGCAAGAGGGTTTACCGTTTTGGAACCGACGCCCAGGGCACCTGTGTCACTGAGGGCGACAAGTCCATGAACTTCGTGCTTGGCGGCAAGGGCGCAAACCTTGCCGAGATGAGCCGCATCGGTCTGCCGGTTCCCGGTGGCTTTACCATTACCTGCCAGACCTGTGTCGAGTACTCCGGCGCCGGCAACGTCTGGCCCGAAGGCGCACTCAATGAGATCGTTGCCGCCGAGGCCGACCTCGAGGCCCGCTGCGGCAAGAAGCTCGGCGACGCTAACGACCCGCTGCTCGTGTCGGTACGCTCGGGCGCTCCGTTCTCCATGCCCGGCATGATGGACACGGTCCTCAACCTAGGCCTCAACGACGACTCCGTTCAGGGTCTCATCGCCCAGACGCAAAATCCGCGTTTTGCCTGGGATAGCTACCGCCGCTTTATCCAGATGTTTTCCAACGTCGTTATGGGTGTCGATGCCGACCTGTTCGAGAACGCCCTGACCCAGGCCCGCCTGGTCGCCGGCGTCCGCGTCGACTCCGAACTTTCGGCCGAGGACCTGCGGGAGCTCGTGGAGACCTTTAAGGGCATCTTCTCCGAGAACGTCGAGGCCGTCCTATATCCCGAGCTCGAGGTCGTCGACGGCAAGCCCGTCTTCCCGCACGATCCGGAGCTCCAGCTGCGCCTTGCCATCCAGGCCGTCTTTGGCAGCTGGATGAACGAGCGCGCCTGCATCTACCGCAAGCAGCATGGCATTTCCGACGAGCTCGGCACCGCCGTCAACGTGCAGTCCATGGCCTTTGGCAACAAGGGCGAGACCTCTGCGACGGGTGTTGCCTTTACGCGCAACCCGGCCGACGGCACCAAGGAGTTCTACGGTGACTTTCTGGTTAACGCCCAGGGCGAGGACGTCGTCGCCGGCATCCGCAACACCGAGCCCATCGCCGACCTCAAGGCCACTCCGGGCCTCGAGTCCGCGGGCGAGGAGCTCGAGCGTGTCTTCCTGACGCTCGAGGATCATTACCGCGATATGTGCGATATCGAGTTCACCATCGAGCAGGGCAAGCTCTGGATGCTCCAGACCCGCGTGGGCAAGCGCACCGCCACCGCCGCCCTGCGTATCGCCATCGAAATGGTCGAGGAGGGCCTGATCACCCGCGAGGAGGCCGTGGCCCGTATCGATCCCGCGCAGCTCGACCAGCTCCTGCATCCGCAGTTCGATGCTTCCAAAAAGTACGAGGCCCTGGCCAGTGGTCTAAACGCCAGCCCTGGTGCCGCCGTGGGCGAGGTCGTGTTTTCGAGCGATGATGCCGTCGCGCGCGCCAACGAGGGCCATAAGGTCATTCTGGTTCGCTGGGAGACCAATCCCGACGATCTGAAGGGCATGGTTGCCGCCGAGGGCATCCTGACCAGCCACGGTGGCAAGACGAGCCATGCCGCCGTTATCGCCCGCGGTATGGGTACGCCCTGCGTCTGCGGCGTCGAGCGCTTCCACATCGACGCCACCGAGAAGGTCGTGCGCATCGAAGGCAGCGATCGTGTGCTGCACGAAGGCGATGTCATCTCCATCGACGGCACCCGGGGCATCGTCGTCGATGGCGCTGTCGATTTGGTCTCCGCCGAGCTCACCGGCGACCTGGACACCATCCTGTCCTGGGCCGATGAGATTCGTCTGGACGAGACCGGCGGTCACGCCAACCATGTGCGCGTCAACGCCGACAACCCTGAGGATGCCGCGCTCGCGCTCGATTTTGGCGCCGAGGCCATTGGCCTGTGCCGCACCGAGCATATGTTCCTGGGCGATCGCAAGAACATCATCCAGAGCTTCATTCTGTCCGATGATGAGGCCGTGAAGCAGCAGGCCCTGGCCGACCTGCTCAAGGTTCAGACCGAGGACTTCCTGGCGATGTTCAAGACCATGTCCGGTCGCGATGTGGTCGTCCGCCTGCTCGATCCGCCGCTTCATGAGTTCCTGGATAATCCTCGTGAGCTCGAGGTCGCCATCACCAAGAAGGAAGCCGCCGGCGCCAGCGAGGAAGAGCTTGCCGCCCTGCGTGCCCGACTGCGCCGTATCGACGGCATGGTCGAGTCGAACCCCATGCTCGGCCTACGCGGCGTGCGCTTGTCTGTCGTTTTTAGCGATCTGCCGCTCATGCAGGTTCGCGCCGTCGCCACGGCTGCCGCTCGCCTCATCAAGGAGGGGGTCGACCCGCGCCCCGAGATCATGGTTCCGCTCGTTTCCATCACGGCCGAGCACGTCCAGACTCGCGAGGTCATCGAGCGCGTAATCGCCGAGGTTTCCGCCGAGGAGGGCGTCGAGCTCAACATTCCCGTGGGCACGATGCTCGAGCTGCCGCGCGCCTGCATGGTCGCCGACGAGATCGCCCAGCACGCCGACTTCTTCTGCTTTGGCACCAACGACCTTACGCAGACGACCTTCGGGTTCTCTCGCGACGACGCCGAGGCCAAGTTCATCCCGCTGTACATGCATAAGAAGATCTTGAAGGACAACCCCTTCGAGACCATTGACACGGCAGTACTCGAGCTGGTGCGCATGGCTGTCGAGAAAGGTCGCGCCACCAATCCCGACATGCACTTTGGCGTGTGCGGCGAGCACGGCGGCGACCCCAAGTCCATCAAGGGCCTGTTTAACGTGGCCGACGTGGACTACGTGTCCTGCTCACCCTATCGCGTGCCTCTCGCACGTCTTGCGGCCGCCCAGGCCAAGCTCGAGGCCAAGTGTTCCGCCTAACGTTTTGGGTTTGGGCGCCTTCGTAGCCCCCTTCATGCCGCCCGTCTCATTCGTGGGGCGGGCGGTTATCATGTAAGGGTTTTGTCTTTTTGTCTGCGTAAAAAATTGTTCTTGCAGCAGAAACCCGCGCGTGTATACTCGAATACGTTTGTTCAACTACGTGCCGGCCAAGGTGGTACGGCACCTCTAGAAGAGTAAGGAATTGCACATGGATTACATCCGCGCAATCGAGCGTCAGCAGATCCGCGAGGACATCCCTCAGGTTCGCGTCGCCGACAACGTCAAGGTTCACTACCGCATTAAGGAAGGCGACCGCGAGCGCATCCAGGTCTTCCAGGGCGACGTCATCCGCATGGCCGGCGCCGGTGCCCGCGAGACCTTCACCGTCCGCAAGATCTCCTTCGGTGTCGGTGTTGAGCGTACCTTCCCGCTTCACAGCCCCAAGATCGCCAAGCTCGAGGTCGTTCGTCATGGTCGCGTCCGTCGCGCCAAGCTGTACTACCTCCGCGACAAGGTGGGCAAGGCTGCTCGCATCCCCGAGAAGCGCTAAGAAGATCGCAGCGTCTGTCCACTCGTTTGGACGCAAGGGTCACCTTCGGGTGGCCCTTCTTTTTATCTGATTTGCATGCAAGGAGGGCCTGGTATGGCCAATATGACGAGCTCGCTTTCGGCATCGCAGGTTGCCGGCGAGCTGGCGAGTGCCACGTTTGAGGAGATTCCCGCCCTCGTGGAGCATTATCGTGAGGATCCGCGCCAGCAGGTTATCAAGGCTTGCGAGCGTGCCCTTAAGCGCCATGCCAAGGAACTTTCCGAGCGCGAGCGCGTCAACGGCATGTACGAGCTGATGCACGAGCTCGGTGGGGATGGCGTGGTCGTGGGCGTCGACGAGGTGGGTCGCGGCTCGGTGGCCGGTCCTTTGACGGTGTGCGCCGTGTGCCTTCCCATGGAGCCGCGCATCTGGGGCATCAACGATTCCAAAAAGCTCACGCCGGCGCGCCGAGAGCTGCTCTCGGTGAAGATTGCCGAGGTGGCGACTGCTATCGGCTTTTGCCATATCGCGCCTAAGGATATCGATGAGATGGGCATGGCCCGTGCTATCCGTACCGCCGTTGCGGGTGCGGTGGCCGATACGGGGCTTGAGCCCGATTGCGTGCTTATGGACGGTAACCCCCTGGGTGCCGTTCCCAATGAGCGCGACGTGGTGAAGGGCGATGCCAAAATCGCCTGTATCGCCGCGGCATCCATCATGGCCAAGGTCACGCGTGACGAGATGATGGTCGAGTACGACGCCGAGTACCCCGAGTACCATTTGGCCGAATCGAAAGGCTATGCGAGCCCCGAGCACATCGAGGCCATTCGCAAACATGGTCTTTCTCCGCTGCACCGTGTGAGCTTTTGCGGAAACTTTCTGCAGACTGAGCGCCTTTTCTAGGTCAATTGTGAAGATAGGGACCTTAAGGGTTCCATAAACCTGCTGGTAGGGGCCGCGTGGAACGCCATTGTTGCATGCGGCCCCTCATTTGTCGGCATTTGGTTGGCTTTTGGTTTGCTTCCGGTACTTACCCGCATGAAACCTGCCCTCATCATCGAGGCAATGCAGGGAGCGGGAAAGGAGACCCCATGTGTGCCGCAGGCAAACTGAGTAAGACGCAGCAGCTCAAGGAGCGTTGGGAAAACGGCGAGCTCGACTGCGGGGCGATGACGCCCGAGTTTATCAAGGGACTCAGTCCCCGCGAGCTGGGCATGCTAGGCGAGCTGATCACCATCGACTACTTTAACGAGCGCGGCTACACCTTGCTGGAGCAGGGTTATCGTTGCACCGAGGGCGAGGCCGATCTGGTGCTGCTCGATGAGCTCGACGATGTCGTTGTGATGGCCGAGGTCAAGACCAGACGCGTTGCGCTGGATTGCAACACGCGGGTCTTTCCCGAGGAGGCCGTGGACGTCCAAAAGCAACGCCGCTACCGCCGCATCGCAAGTTGCTATCTCATGGAGCATTATCCGCTCAAGGCGATTCGCTTCGATGCCGTGGGCGTCACCATCCGCGACGGGCATATCGCCGAGATCGAGCACCAGTACAACGCGTTCGATTGGCAGGTGTCGTGATGGCGTTCGA